>JANXSH010000270.1 GCA_025356615.1 Planctomycetia bacterium
CCGGTCGGCGCGCGATCTCGTCGTGCTGACGCCGATGACCCGACCCCGGATTCGCGAAGAGTGGGGCTGGCGGCTCATGGAAGCGACGAGTTGCGAGGAGGCGGGGAAGAAACTTCGGCTGCGCTGGTATCGCACCCAAGAGAATTAGCCACAGATGAACACGGATGAACACAGATCAAAACCCAGAATGCAGTTGATCGCATTCCGGTCTTTATCTGTGTTCATCCGTGTTCATCTGTGGCTAATTCTTCATGATCCGGCGGTTTCCTCGGGCTTGGCGTCTTCGGCCTTGGTGCCCTTGCGATAGTTGCCGTACTTCTTGTTGAAGCGATCGACGCGGCCCGTGGCGTCGAGCATCTTCATCTTGCCGGTGAAGAACGGATGGCTCGCGGAGGAGATATCGAGTCGAATGACGGGGTATTCCTTGCCATCTTCCCACTTCATGGTCTCGTTCGACTTGACGGTCGAGCGAGTCAGGAAGGAGAAGTTGACGGCGGCGTCGAGGAAGATGACCTCGCGGTATTCGGGGTGGATGCCCTTCTTCACTTGGTCTTCCCTCCGGCGGTGTCCGCCCTTTTCTTGCTGGTCGGCGGGGCGACGATGCCCATGGCCGCTCCGCTCTTCTTGCTGTACCGTTCCTTGCTGCCGTCGGCCAGCTTGCGATACCCGATCCGGGTCGGCTTGTTGGTCTGGGGGCAGATCAGCGAGACGTTGGACACGTCGATCGGCAGCTCCATTTCGAGCTGCCCGCCCTTGGGGCTTGCCTGGCTAGGCTTGACGTGCTTCTTCGTCTTGTTGACGCCTTTGACGACGATCTTCCCCTTCTTGCGAAGGATGCGGATCACCTGGCCGCGCGTGCCGCGGTTGTCGCCGGCGGTCACCTGCACATAGTCGTTCAACTTGACATGCATCGAAATGCTCCCGCTCACATCTTGCCTTCTTTGTACAGGACGTGCTTCCGCACGACCGGGTCGTATTTCTTCAGCTCGAGCCTGCCCTGCATGTTGCGGCGATTCCGCTGCGTGAAGTAACAGTGCGCGCTCTCGGTACTTTGCATCTTGACGTAACTGCGTGCGTCCTTACTCTTCTTCGCCATGGTCGCCTCGCTTACAGGTTGTTCAGGTCGAATGGCTTGCGCTTGATCGGCTTGACCACCAGGCCGGAACGTATCGCCTTGACCGACGCCCAGACGCGGCAGACCCGGCCATCGACGACCGCCTGGACGCGCTGGAGGTTCGGACGGAACGTCCGCTTGGAGATGCCGGTCACTTTGCGACCGATACCGCCGAGGTATTTGGCCTTACCACGCCGACAGATCTTGTTTCCACGGGAGAATGTCTTCCCCGTGAAGGCGCACACCTTGCCCATAGAGATCACCCCTCCTCGGGAGTCAATGACACGACCGGGAATGTCGCGCCGCGACTTCCCGGCCTGATCGTTGTCTCGTCGAGTTGCCGACCTAGAGATCGAGCCTATCGAATCCAGGGTTCGACTCGCGTCATACCTGGAAAGACCACTTTCACATGGTATTGAGTGTAGAGACTCTACGAAATGTGTCAATGGGTGTGCGAGAAGATTTGGGGAGTGGGCGAAGCCCAGCCGTTGCAACGGCTGGGCTTGGGGCGCTCAGTCTTTTCCTCGCCACCCTGTCCACGCCCCCGCGATCCCGTAGCCTCTCCTCGTGCCTGCCGTCTCGAATGGAGATCCTCCCATGTTCCCCCGCCTTCTCCTCTTCGCGCTGCTCTTCTCCCTGTTCGCCGAGACCGCCGACGCGGCGGCCCCGCCGGTCCGCAAGAAGAAGATCGTCCTCATCGCGGGCAAGAAGAGCCACGGCCCGGAGGGCAACGGCGTCCACGACTACGGCTGGTCGGCCAAACTCCTGCGCGTCATGCTCGAGCGCTCCAACGTCGCCGACCGCGTGCGCGTCGAACATCACCTCGACGGCTGGCCGCGCGACCCGCGCACGCTCGAGGACGCCGACGCCATCATGGTCCTCTCCGACGGGCGCGACGGCAACCTCTACGAGGAAGCGCCCTTCCTCGCCAGCCCCGAGCGCGTCCGCTTCATGGACCGCCAGATGAAACGCGGCTGCGGCTTCCTTACCTTCCACTTCAGCACCTTCGCGCCGCAGAAGTACGCCGCCGAGGTGCTCCGCTGGAACGGCGGCTACTTCCAGTGGGAGCAGGGTGGCAAGCGCCAGTGGTACTCGGCCATCCGCACCCTTTCCGCCGAGGTGAGCATCGCCTCGCCCAAGCACCCGATTTCACGCGGCCTGAAAGCCTTCCCGCTCGAGGACGAGTTCTACTACAACCTCCGCTTCACGAAGGACGACCCGGCCCTCGTGCCGATCTGGTCCGCATCGGCGCTCGGCGGGAGGAAGCCGGACGGCAACGTCGTCGCCTGGGCCAGGCAGCGCGAGGACGGCGGGCGCGGCTTCGGTACGACCGCCGGCCACTTCTACCGCAACTGGGAGAACGCCGCGTTCCGCAAGACCATCCTCAACGCCATCGCCTGGGCCGCGAAGGTCGATGTGCCCGCTACCGGCGTCGAGGCGAAGTATTTCACCCACGCCGAGATCCGCGAGGCGCTCGGCGAGAAGGCGGCGCTGGCGGACGCCCCGATTCGCGTCCTCCTCGTCGCCGGCAACGAGGCGCACAAGTGGCACAACTGGTCGAAGACCAGCCCGGTGATCCGCTCCGCCCTCGAGCGCGACCCGCGTATCCGCGTCGATGTCGCCCTCGATTTCGAGGAGTTGGGGAGGAGGAGACTCTCTGATTATCAGGCCATTCTTCTGAACAGTTATTGCAACTGGCTCGACCCGAAACCGCCCAGCGAGCGAAGTCGGGAGGCGTTCGCGAAGTACCTCCGCGAGGGCGGCGGGCTGGTCCTCGTCCACTTCGCCAATGGGGCGTTCCATCCGTCGTTACCCAAGGCCGGTGCGTCGGACTGGCCGGAGTATCGCAAGATCGTGCGCCGCGTCTGGAACCACACGCCGCCGCGCGGCAAGCCGACGAGCAGCCACGACGCCTTCGGGCGCTTCATGGTCGTCCCGACGAAGGTCGAGCACCCGATCACGAAGGGACTGTCACGCTTCGAGGTCTTCGACGAACTGTATTTCCACCAGGACGGCGACGAGCCGATCGAGGCGCTCCTCAGTGGTGAGTCAAAAGTAACACGCAAGTTGGAGCCGCTCGCCTGGACGTATTCTTACGGCAAGGGCCGCGTGTTCCAAACACTGCTGGGCCACGGCGAGAAGACTTACGACGCCTTCGAGGCGCGCGAGATGCTCCGCCGCGCCGCCGCCTGGTCATCCGCTCGCCCGCTTCGACCGATGACCTCGGCGCAAGATCCGGCCCCGCTGCGACTCCACGCCGGGCCGCGCGAGAAGTTGCAGGTCTATGCCCTGATGGGGCAGTCCAATATGTCCGGTCGGGCACCCATCGAGAAAGAGGATGGGGGCGTGCTTCCAGGAGTCTATCTGTTCGATGACTTCGACCAGTTCGAGCAGGCGACGCACCCCCTGAATCGCTTCACGAACATCCCCAGCAGTGTGGATCGCGTCTCGAGCAAACTAAACCTCGGCTGGAGTTTCGCCGCGAGGATGCGCAAGGCCGACCCCGACATCACCCTCGGCCTCGTCGTCAACGCCAGGGGCGGCTCGTCCATTCGGAACTGGCAGAAGGGCAAGGCGAACTACGACCAGACCTTGGCACGCCTCCGCGCCGCCCAGACGGCGGGCCACCTCGCGGGCGTGCTCTGGCACCAGGGCGAGGCGGACATCGAGGCCGACGGCTACCTCGAGGCGCTGTCGAAGTTGATCGCCGACCTCCGCGCCGACCTCGTCGCGCCGAAACTGCCCTTCGTCGTGGGCCAGCTCTCTCCGTTGACCACCGGCAAGAAGGCCGACGCGACTCGGCGATTCAATGAGGCACTATTGGGGCTGCCGAAGAAGGTCGCCCACACCGCCGTCGTTTCGACGAAGGGACTGACAGGCGGGTTGCACTTCGACTCGCGCAGCACGCGACTGCTGGGCGAGCGCTACGGCGAGGCGATGCTCGCGGCGAGGAACGGGGAGTGAGCAACTAAGAGTCTGTTCAGTAATTCAAATTCT
>JANXSH010001276.1 GCA_025356615.1 Planctomycetia bacterium
CCACGGCTCGTCCTGCTTGAACTTCTTATAGAGGTTGTCCTCGTCGAGATAAGGAAGCAGGGCCACACGCCAACTCAGCAGCGGCTGACCGGTTTTAGTCGTAGTGGCCGGTGCAGGCAGGCGACCGTTCGCGTCGTGGTAGCTTTGGAAGGCCAGCGCCAGTTTGCGGAGATTACGTCGCGCAAGTGCACGGTACACCTCCTCTTTCAACGGGTCTTCCGGTTGCGCCGCCTCTTCAGGGGCGACGGCTGGCTTGTCGTCTTTCGCCGCCGCAGGCGCTTCCCGCGCGGCCTTCGGCTTGATGGCTGGCGTTTCCTGGGCGTTGCCCGAGTGACCGGACCAGAGACCGCCCGCGATGCCGACCCCGCCGACGAGGACGACCGCGACGGCGACCCATTGCATATACCATCGCCGATGGAGAACCGGTACCATACAACGATTGCCTTCGAGAATGGAGGGAAGCGGAAGGATCCGTCTGATGACCCAAGCCTACTACCATGAAACCGATTGTCTTGACCCCCGAGCAGCGACGGGAGATCCAACAACGACGCAAGAAGACCCTCGACCGTCGTGTCTACCAACGCCTCACCGCCGTCCTGTCCATCGCCGAGGGTAAGAGTCGGGATGAAGTCACTCATGTCCTGGGGATCGGCCTCAGCCAACTGGGCGAATGGCTCCGCCTCTTCCGCAACGAGGGATTGGATGCCCTGTGCGTCCTCCGTTACAAGGGCGATCCTGGCAAACTCACCCCTAACCAGGTCGATCGACTCCGGGACGAGGTCAGCGGCGGTTGCTTCCGCAACTCCGACCAGATCCGCCACTGGATCTTGGAGACCTTCGGCGTCCCCTACAAGTCAAGCGGCGTGAAGGACTTGCTCAGACGCATCGGCGTCAGCTACCACCAGGTGACTGGATTCCTGTGGAAAGCCGATCCGGGCGAGCAGAAAGAGTTCGTCGAGAAGTACCGACGGCAGAAGGCCAAGGCTCACCGCCAAGGGGCGGGTCACACCCGGCGGTATTTCGTGGACGCCTGCCACCCGGTCTGGGGGCTGAACCTGGTCTATTCCTGCTGGCTGCTGGTGGGGCAGCGGTTCCTGGCGGGCATGGGCGGCGGACGCAAGCGTCTGAACATCCTGGGGGCGTATTGCCCCGACGACCAGGAATACCTGGACCTGCGGCTGACCAGGGACGACATCAACGGCGAGCAGTTCGTCGACCTGCTGCGACTGCTACGGGAGCGGCACCCCGAAACCAAGCGGTTCATCCTGTATCTGGACAATGCAGCCTACTACGGTAAGCCGGTGGTCAAGGAATGGTTGAAGCGTCACCCGGAGTTCGACCTGGAGCCGGTGCCGCCCTACTCGCCGAACGTAAATCTGATCGAGCGGCTGTGGAGGTTGCTGAAGCAGGAGGCGTTGGGTAGGTGGCATAAGACATTCGAGGCGATGCAGCAGGCCGTGTCGGAGGTACTCGACCACCTGGACGAATACCGGGAGGAACTGGCGACGCTGATGGTGGACGAGTTCCACATCATCGAGGAGCAAGAGATCCCAATCCAGTACAAGGGAGTGGCCTGAGCAAAGGCTTTGGCCGTCGTTGCCCCAACGGCCTGTAACCAACGGGCATGGATTGATCGGGGCGGACACTCGATGAACGAGACAGCCACGATGTCTCCGGCTGTCGTCCCTCCGTCGAAACGGTGAGTCCAATGGGTACAGGGCTGGAGTGGATACTCTTGTCGCTCGTATTTCTAACTGTCTCCGCCAAAGTCGTCATCGTGGCTTGGGCGATCATCGAACTTCGCCGCAAATCCGTGCCCGAACTATGGGGCATCGATTGGCTCGACATCCTCCATCGCCTGGAACAAGAATTTGGTGTCGTGTTCTCCCGGACGGATTTCGAAGCTATTCCAACGGGAGAGCGCCTCGGGCTGACGGTCGCCACGTTGTGGGCACTGGTCGAGATCGAACTTCGGTCGGTCGGAAGGTCGCTGCCCAAGGACGGTTGGGAGAAGATGGTCGCCACACTGATCGAGGCGCTGAACGTGGCCCCTGACAAGGTGCGGTCGGAAAGTCGGCTCTACGCGGACCTCGGTATGGAGCAGGACTTGGGGTGGTGATCCCCCGAGACCCGCGAACGCCTAGGCCCGGTCTCGCCTACTAATGGCGGGACCGGGCCGTATGATTCTCACTACGAGGCAGCTCAGGCGAGCAAATTCTTGACGACCTTGCCCTCGCGGAACAGCTGGATCGGCCGGCCCGAGGAGGTCATCAACTCCTGGTGCGGGTCGATGCCGAGCGCCTGGAACATCGTCGCGGACACGTCGTCGGGAGTGACCGCGTCGGTGTGCGGGGCCATGCCGTTGGCGTCCGTGGTGCCGTGCCCGTAGCCCGCCTTGAAGCCGCCGCCCGCGAGGACGACCGCCATCGAGCGCGCCCAGTGGTCTCGGCCCGCGTTCTTGTTGACCTTCGGCGTCCGACCGAACTCGCCGGCGCAATAGACGATCGTGCTGTCGAGCAGGCCGCGATCCGCTAGGTCGGCGATCAGGGCTGACAAAGTCGTGTCGAGGGTCGGGAGGAGGCGCGACTTCAGGGCGTCGAAGTTCTTGCCGTGCGTGTCCCACCCGCCCATGCTGATGGTGACGAAGCGGACCCCGGCCTCGACGAGACGGCGGGCGGCGAGCGCCCCCTGGCCGAAGGCGGTGTTGCCGTAACTCAGGCGGACGGACTCCTTCTCTTGGGCGAGGTCGAACGCCTTCTTGGTGCGGTCGGAGCGGAGGATCTCCAGCGCTTGCTTGTGGAAGGCGTCGAAGCCGTCCACCGCTTCGCCGGAACGATCGACGGCCTTGAACGAGCTATCGAAGTCCGAGAGGAGCTTGTCGCGGTCGTCGAGGGCTTTCAGGGTGAAGCCGTTGGGCAACTGGATGCCGCGAACGCGGAGGTTCCCGGTGGGAGCGCCGCCCTTCCCGCTGGCCGCGTTGCCCTCGATGATGAACGGGTTGTAGGCCGTGCCGAGGTAGCCAGCCGCGTTGCCGCCGCGCATGTCGCCGAAGCTGACGAAGGGCGGGACGCCCTTGACGGCGGGGACCATCTTGTTGACGACGGAGCCGATGTGCGGGTACTGGATCGCCGGAGTCGGCTTGTTGCCGGTGGTCATGAAGACCGTGGCGGGGCCGTGCGACGGGATGGTGTGGTTGAGCGATCGGACGACAGTCGCATGGTGCATCACCTTGGCCATCTTGGGCAGGTGTTCGCCGATCTGGACGCCCTTGGCGCTCGTCGAGAGGGGCTTGAAGTCGCCGCGAATGCCCTCCGGGGCATTCGGCTTGAGGTCCCACATGTCGATCGTGGCCGGCCCACCGCCGAGCCACAACATGATGACGGCGTTGGCCTTGCGGGCCTTACCCTCGTCGGTCTTGGCGGCCCGCGCCTCGAGGCGGAGCAACTCGGGCAGGCCGAGGCCCATGAGGCCGGCCGCGCCGAACTTCAGGAAGTCGCGGCGATAGAAGCCTTCGCAATCGGTACGGGTGTCGTTCATGGGATCGCTTCCTCCGGCCAGGGTGGGGCGGGTCAATGGTTGAAAATGAATTCACGAGTGTTGATGAGCGCCCACATCGTATCGACGAACACCTCTCGTCGAGCGCTCCGCACGGCAACCGGCTGGCCCTTGACGGGCTTGACGGCGGGTTGCCCCTTGACGGGTGGCTTACCCTTCACCGGGGGCTTCCCCTTGACCGGCTTCTCGGGTGGAACCTCTGCCGGCACTTCGACTTTGGACGGGTCGCCGAGCTTGCTGTCGCGGTACTCCGTGAACTTCTGCTTCTCGTTCTCGGTCGGGTAGCGGGAGAGCGTTGCGAGGACGAGTTCCTCGAGGATCTCCAGGTCGGTCTTCTTGCTGGCGAGCAGCGTCGAGAGGCGATTCGGCGCGGCCAGTTTTTGGGCGAGGATCGGGTCGGCAATGAGGAACAGCTTCTGGGGCAAGGCGGGGTCCATCGCCCGCTCGCAGTCGCACGCCGACGACCTCGGCGGTCGGCCGAACACCCGGAAGATGTAGTTCACACTCGCATTCTGGACGCGGCTCGCACCGACCTCGATGGCGCGAGATCCGGCCGGGGCTTCGCCCGCACCCCACTTCTCGCTAACGCCGAGCGCCGGGTTGAGCAGATCGACGACGACCTCGGCCATCAGGGGGCGGACGTAGCCGCGGGCGAAGCAGTTCTTGTCGAGGCGGTTCGTCTCGTTGGACGCGCTCGAGAGTTGATAGGTCCGCGACATGAGGATGGTCTTTTCGATGGCGCGGATGTCGTACTTGTTCTTGACGAAGTCGGCGGCGAGGGCGGCGAGGAGCTTCTCGTTGGAGGGCGGGTTCGCCAGCGAGAAGTCATCGACCGGGTGGACGATGCCGATGCCGAAGTAGTGCCCCCAGACGCGGTTGACGAAGCTCCGCGCGAAGTAGGGGTTGTCCTCCTCACGCATCCACTTCCACAGATCGGCCCGGAGGTCTTCGCCGGACACGAGTGTGAGTTCCGGCCCGCCGAGTGCCTTGGGGCGCAGGGGCTTGCCGGTGTCCGGGTCGACGCCGACGCCCTTGGTGGCGTTCCCGACGAAGACCTCGCGGAGCTGCGCGATCGGCATGCCGACGACCTTCTTGCCCTTCTCCTTGGCGAGCGCCGCCGCCTTCTTGGTGCGCTCGGACCGCTCCTTGTTCAGAACGACATATTCCTTGGCGTCCTTGGGCGGGAGGGCCAGGTTGACCGTGCGGAAGATGTTGCCGTAGGAGCGGTAGTCGGCCTGGGTCCATCGGTCGAACGGGTGTTTGTGGCACTGGGCACACTCGAGGCGGACGCCGAGGAACGCGGCGGCGGTCTTCTCGCCCCACTCCTCGTTCGTCACTCGCCCTTGCTTGCGCCAGAACAGGTCGAGCGACTCCCGGTCGGCGTACTTCGTCTTCTCGCCCTTCTCCTGGGCCGCTTCGATCTCCGCGATCTGTTTGACGTACTCGTCGAAGGTCATCTTGTCCCGGCTGGTCGCCGTGAGGATGCCCTTGACGATCTGGTCATAGGGCATGTTGTCCGCGACGCGCTTGCGGAGCCAGTCGTGCCACATCTGACTCATGTAGGGCTTGCGCTGCGGCGGGTTCTCCATCGTGTCGGTATTGTTGCCCGTGATGTCGCTGAACTTCGTCGCCCAGAGGGCGGCGTGCAGCGGGTGGGCGAGCAACTCGTCGATCTTCTTCTCGCGCTTGTCGGCGCTCTCGTCGGCGAGGAACGCCTTCACTTCTTCGGGAGAAGGCAGCGAACCGATGGTGTCGAGCGTCACCCGGCGGAGGAATTCGCCGTCGCCGGACAGCTCCGACGGCACCATATTCAAGCGGCGGAGCTTGGCGAACACGTCGCGATCGACGAAGTTGACTTCGGGCACTTTCGGGTAGACGAACCCAGGCTTCGCATCGACCGGAACGAGGACGCGGACGGGGAGGACGGTCCCGCGATAGCTGACGACGATGGAAGTGTCGCCGGGCCGTCGCGTCTGGACGACGCCGAGATTGGAGACTTCGGCGATGGCCTCGTCATTGGTGCGGTAGTCGCACAGGGCGGTGATGTCTTCGCGGGAGTCGTCGTCGAAGGTCGCTTCGACCTTCAGCCTGCCGACCTCGCCGGCCTTGCGGAAGGCGTACTCGGCGGGGGTGATCCTCACGGACTTGACCCGTCCGCTACCGGGACTCCACTTGGCCCCCTGGGCGATCCAGGAGCGGAGCAACTGGTACTGCCAAGACGACTTGCCGAACCGCGTCTGTCCGCCGTGCGGCGACTGGCCGGTCGCCTTGAGTAGTAGAAGGCTCTGATCGGGGTCGCCGAGGTCGAGTCGCCTACCGTTGCCGTCGCGGTAGAGCGCGTGATGATCCTTGGCGGGGTCGTAGCCGAACAGCGAGAGCTGGAAGTTGCCCTTGCCCTGGAACGAGCCGTGGCACGACCCGGACGCGCAGCCCATTCGGCCGAGTACGCCCATGACGTGGCGCTCGAAATCCACCTTTTCGATCGTGGTGCCGCCGGGCAGCGTTACCCCAGCGGCGACGGGAGGTGTCGTCAACGAGAGCAGGCCGAGGGCCATCAGCGAGTACCATCGGGTGATGCAGCCACGCATTCCGCGATCCTCCGGGTGAATCATTCTGGCAGGTCGAGCAGGCGGGAGGGACTTCCGGCATCGGTGGAGTTTGGGCCAGAGCGCTCGTGGATGCGGGAGCTACAGGAGATAATGATTAGCGTATCGCGGAACTTAGCGAATGCAATCGGAATTTTTCGATCTGGATCGACTATCAGGCGAATGGCGAGGATGAGCGTCGATGGTGAATTCACAGACACCCATCGTCATCTTTCTCTCCAGGCTAATCGAAAGCGATTCTATTTCCGCCGGACCCGTGATAGAGTACAATCGAATAGGTCGATCCGTCCCACCAAACCCCACAGGATGAACCTCGAATGTCTCGTTCCGGTGTGGAATTCGACCGCCCACCTATCGTCGAAATGGTGCTTGGCGTCCAGTTCTCGCCGTTGGGCGGTCTGACGGCAGCCCACCTCGGATGGTTCTGGAAGCAGTACCTCGGCCCGGAATGGGATAGCGCCACCAACGCGACGCCGATCCCCGACCAGTTCGAACTGTTCGTGGAGCAACAGTGGCAATTGCTTCAGCCACTGCGAATACTACTCGGCGACGGGACGGACACGGGGCGCATCCAATTGTCCAGCGATCAGGGCGAGCGGATGATCCAACTCCAGCCGACCCGGTTCCACTACAACTGGCAGAAGCGCCAAGGCATCTATCCTCGCTACGAGAACGTTCGGAAAACATTCGACGAACACTTCCGCGCCTTCGGCGAATTCGCGGATCAGGCGGGAATCGGCCCTTTGGAGCCGAACCAGTGGGAAGTGATCTACGTCGATCACATCTCGCGCGGCGAGATGTGGCAGAAGCCGGACGACTGGCACCGCATCGTTCCGGGGCTGTTCCCGCCGCCGACCCGGCTGAGCCTGTCGGCGTTCGAGAGTATCGGGGGCGAATGGCATTTCGAGATCGAACCGCAACGAGGCCGGTTGCACATCGCCGCCAGTTTGGGGCATATCGGGGACACCGAAGAGACGGCACTACAATTGAACTTCACCGCGCGCGGCCTCGTTAGCAAACAGATGTCGCTGACTGATGGGATGGACCTTGGACATGACGCCATCATTGACGCATTCCTGAAACTGACATCACCGGAAGCTCAACAAACATGGGGAATTCGACGATGAACACCGTTCTGGAACGTTCCGCTCTCGTAACGAAGAACCAAGTCCGACCGGCTAGCTCGACGACCGCGATGGGGCGTGACGGGCTAGGGACCGGCCGCATCCGGGTAGACTCTGGTTGGGCCAAAATCTTGGCAAGTGTCGAAGCGATGCGAACCCTTACTGACGACTGGGACGGCGACGGGGCCACAGCGCCGCGGGCCGGAGTGATCGAAACCGCACGCGAGTTGTTAGGGTATTTGCGAGCCATCCCTTTGCCTTGTCCAATGACGACCGGCACGGGGCCAACCGGGTCGATTCTATTGGTGTGGGAGCGTAGCGGGCGGTATTTCGAGATCGAAATCGTCGCACCTGGTCAGGCAGAGTGGTTCCGCTCCGAGCCAGGTGCCCCGCCAGCGGGCGGCGCGACGATCGATCGTTCGATCCGGGCACTGTTCGAGTGGTCGCGAGCCTGAGTTGACGCGACGGAGGGCGCGCCCATGACCGGCGAAGAACCCGTTGACCCGAATGAGTACGTTCTTCGCCGTATCCATCGCGGTAACACGGACCTCGACGCCCCGACAATCGTCAAGCGTTGTGAATTCGAGCCGAAGCCTCGGGACGTGGACGGTCTTTCGTTCTTCCGCGAAAAGTACACACCCGTCGAGGTTCTCGTGAATGCGGCCCGCTCGCCGGAAGATGTCTACATCGTCCGGCTCACGGTCGCGCAGATAACGGCTCTCGGCCTGACTTTGGAGATGACAGCAGGCGATCTGCCGGGGCACGTCAGCGTTCCCGAGGTATCCTACGCCCGATTCCTGGCGGACAAGATCACATCGAAGGAACTGCAACGACGACTCGCCGTGCTGGCGAGCGAACACATCGTTCACTCACCACCAACCATTGATCCCTCGTCGCCTTCACCCGCATGACGTTTGTTGCGCATATGCCCCACTTCACGCCACCTCGAGCGTCTCGAGATACCCCAGTTCCAGGCACATTTCATGCGTCAAGACGCGCTCGAGTTCCGCGAGGCCGCGCGCGATCAGCCCGCCGTCGAGCGTGCGGTGGTCGTAGACGACCCGCACATCGACCCGGCCGCTCGGCTCGACGGTGCCATAACTGAGCGTACTCGTGAGCAGTCCCAGAGGGTGGAGCGACGACGCGCCGAGGCCCGCGTAGGCGCTGACCCCGTAGGTGCCGCAGAACCTCGCACGATGCCGCCCGTTGGCCTCGAGCGTCCACCACCACAGGGCACGTCGCAAGGGTTTGGGTAGCGCGGCGAGTCGGAGTTGCCGGCGGAAGACCGCCGCGGAGTCGAGCGGGCGGTCCTTGAACCACGAAAGACGGGCGTCGATCTCGACCAGTGACTTCTCTTCGGGGCGGGTGATGAGGTGGAAGAAGAGGGCGTCCTCAGCGCCGTAGGCGCGCTCGATGGACACCGTCGCAACGTTGATCGGGTGCTGATACAAGTGCGCCCATGGGAACGAGAGGTACGCCCGGCGGAGGGCGGGGTGGCGGGCGCAGACGATGCCCCACGCCTTGGTGAACACGGCACACCAGCCGGGCCGGGGCGTCGAGTCGTCGCGGAGGTCCGAGAGCCGGGCGAGGTTCATGGTCCGCTCGACCGGCACCGTGGGCACCTTGGCGGCGAAATGGAGGTAGTCGCACATCAGACGGCGCGGCAGCGAGAGACGTATCGAGAAACCCGTCGGCTGGGTCATGGCAGCACCTCCTGTGCCTGGGCTAGATGATATAGGGGGACATCATCGCATCCATCGCGGCCCGCGTGCAATCCCAGATCAGGGGTGATAAGCCTTCCACCCTCTCCCAATCTGGTTGAGGCATCCGAGGGTCAGCGAATCGGGATCGCCGATGGGGACACGTTCACTCGTTCGCCCCGCTCCGCGAACGATTCCTTTACCCGCGCCAGCCACGCCTCATTGGGCACGTCGTAGGGGCGGAATTTCTCCACCTTCCCCTCTTCCTCGCTGCACAACAGCGCGCGGTGCAGGCCGAGCTTGCTCGCGGCGGGACTGTCGATCAGGTTGCTCGAGTCGGCGACGTTCATCTGGAAGGCGACCCGCAGGGCGAGTTCGCGCATCGCGCCCCGGTCGAAGGCGCGTTGCAGGTTCGTCAGCGTGTCGCACCAGATCAGCGTGTGCATCCCCAGCGGTGGCCCCTCGCGGAGCAGCGTCGCCAACTGCTTGTCCGGCGTGATGGGTTTCTCCTCGCCGCGCCCCATGTAGCCGAAGTCGTCCTCCTGCCGTCGCAGGTCGCGCAGGCGGTGCAAGCCGTAGAGGACGAGGTAGGCCGAGGGCGACTTCGCCGCCGGATCCTTCTGCCGTCGCTCGAGTTCCGCCGTGAGGTCGGCCACTACCGAGACCAGATCGACTGAGCCAACGACCTGTACCGGCTCCGGCATGTTGGCGAGGATGCCTTTGGTCGGTGCGACGGACTGCCGGGCGTCCACGATGGTGTATCGGGCAATGGGGCAGGTTTCGCCCGAGCCGTGGGCCGCGAGGCTGATGACCCCCGTGACGAGCATGCCGAGGGCGGATTCGGGCTGTTGGCCGACGAGTACGAGGTTGCTGCCGTTCTGGCGGCGGAATCCGGCGGAGGTCAGTTCGTCGATGGCCATCGCCTCGCCGAGCCAGGCGTGTTCGACGTTCTCCTCGCTCTCGGGGCGTCCCCCGGCCAGTAGAGCGTTGAGTGGGTGATTCTTGGCGACATCCGCCGCCGCGTTGCCCTCGAAGACGACGGCGGCGGGGCGAGTCACATGACGCTCCCGAGCCAGCTCCCGGATGCGCTCGAGATACTGTTCGCGCTGTTCGTCGCCGAGCCAGACCACCTGGAAGGGGTCGTTGCCCTCGACGAGGCCGTTGGCGTCGTTGTAGATCGCCTCGCCGGGGCGCGATAGCAGGCGGGCCGCCGAATTGTCGTCGCTCAAGATCAGGTGGGCGTCGGCCTCGCTGCATTGTAGCGCGATGCGTACCGCCATCTGGTCGATGGTGCTGCGGGCCAGGCTGTAGGCCCCCCCGAGGGTCTGCGAGCCGAGCAGGACGTGCATCCCGAACGCCCGGCCCTGGCGGACCAGGCGGTCGAGCAGCTGGGAAGACTCTTGCGCGATCTTGTCGTCCTCGACGAAGAACTCCTGGAACTCGTCCACGATGAGCAGCAGGCGCGGCGAGCGTTCCTTCGGGGCGCTCTGGCGGTAGGCGTTGAGGTCTTGCGCCCCGACGGCCCGGAACCGCTCGCCCCGGCTCTTGAGTTCCACGTCGAGCCGCCTCAAGACGCTGAGGCCGAACTCCCGTTCGCTCTCGATGGCGATGACGCGCGCGTGGGGGAGTTCGTGGACCGCGTAGGTCTTGAACTCGACGCCCTTCTTGAAGTCCACGAGGTAGAGTTCGACCTCGTCGGGGTCGTACTGGAGCGCCAGGTTCGTGATGAGGGCGTGCAGCAGGGTCGATTTGCCCGAGCCGGTCTTGCCCGCGATGACGACGTGTTGTGAGGTGCCCTTGCCCAGTTCGAGGTGCTGCCTGCGAGTCGCCCCGGCCCGACCGATGGCAACGCTGATCTCCTGGCGCGTGCTGCCCGTCCACCAGCGATCAGGAGGTGGGGCGATGAACTCGAACGGCACCTCGACGCGCTGCGCGCCACGGGCGGCTTCGCCGACGCGCTGGAGGATGCGGTTACAGAAGTCGTCGGATGGCGGGCGATCCAGCGTCAGCGGGAGACGCGAGAAGTCTTCGTCCTGTCGGCGGAACCGGCCCCGGTCCCAGTCGAGGAGGACGCCGCCGCCCTCCAGGTCGGCGAGGTCGAATCCCTTGGGGACCGGCTGGCGCGTATCGACGCTGATGAGGGTCGATACGCCGCAGCGCGGGCCACTCCGCACGATGCTCACGAGTCGCCGGGCCGCGTCGGCGGAGAAGTTGACCGGGAAGTTGGCGACGACGAGGACGCGGAACGGCTCGGCGACCTCGCCGGCCTGGGCGTTGTACTCGCTGATGGTGGCGTAGCGGTTGCGGAGGTACTTCTGGATCACGTTCTCCATGTGCCCGGTCAGGTCGGCGAGTCGTCCCTCGATGTGGCCGGCCTCCGTCCAGATCCGGCTGCCCGCGAGCGTCTCGTCGTGGTCGGCGAGGTTCATGAAGGCGGCGAAGTTCTGGCCCAGCCCGACGGGATCGACGATGGTGAATCGCAACCGCCCCGGAGGAAGGGTGGTCATCAGGCGAAGCATGACCGCCTGCAACGACTCGACCGCGCGGTCCCGGCCCTCGTCCTCGGCGCGGAACAGGAGGGAGGCCGGCTCGGGGAAAGAATACAGAGCGGGAAGGCGAAAGGTGATCGGCACTGCGGCGGGGCGGGAGGAATCCCACGGAGGAGCCTCCACGATCGAGTGAGTTACTATCTCGGAACTGCCGAACCGCACGACGGGCGGGACCGTGCCGGTCGGTCGCCAGTCGGCCCAGGTGGGATCATCCCAGGCGGGGAAGAGGGTATCGACCTTCTCGCGGATCTCGACTCCGCTCGCCAGCGCGTCCGCGAGAAGGGGTTGCCATCGGGCGAGGTGCCCTTGCCATTGGCTCTGGTAACGCCCGTGGATCTCATCGAGTACGCCCTGGTATCGCTCTTGCTCCTGCCGAGTGACGGCCGCGAACTCCGCGTCGAGGCGCGCGTGGCCGGTCGCGTGGCGGTCCTCGGCGTCTCGCAGGTCTTTCGCGCGTCGGTCGTGGTTCGCCTGGCGCTGGGTCGTGTAGTTGGCCTGGAGGGGGGTCAGGCCGAGCGCTCGACGCTGGGCGATGTCCTCCTGTTGCTGCTCGTGGCGCATCCGGGACTTGTTCATCGGCCGTTCGTGGCGCTGGTTGGCCTCGAGTAGGGCACGATCTCGTTCGGCGAGGTAATGGGCCGCGAAATGCTCCTTCGATGCCCGCGCGTCCCGCATGATCCCACGCAGGGGCAGATAGCCCCGTGCGACCTGTTTTCGCGCGATCGATCCGAGGACGAGACGCAGGGGTATCCCCAGGACGAGACAGAGGATCGCGCCGGCGGCGGCCCCGGTGCTCAGGAGTTGCAGGAGGGTCGGCTCGTCGAAGAAGCGCGGGGCGAGCAGCCAGCCGAGGGGGGAGAGCAGCGCCAGCCAGAGTAGGAGCAGGGCGACCGTCGGGCGGTAGCTGTTGAGGAAACGAGGGAGGGACAGGCTCCGAAGCCCCTTCAACTGTTCGTCGGCCTGCTCGATGTAGTCGGTGAGCTTCCGGGGCGACGATCCCTCATCGGCGGGGGCGACCTCCGCAGGGTCGTCCTCGGAGAGGGGATGCTTCCACCCGACGAGCAGGGCATTGGCCTCCGCGAAGACGCCGGTCAGTTCGTCCATGCGGTCGTCGAGTTGGACGTTGTGGTCGCGGAACTGGGTCCGCGTGTCGCCGAGGGCAGCCTCGAGGGTCGCCTCGGCGGTCCAGGTCGCCTCACCGAACGCGACTTTCGCCGCTTCGGTCTCGGCGGCGAGGCGGGCCGTGAGTTCGCGGTGGATTCGGGCGTAGGCTTTCTTGCAGGCGTCTTGCTCCGACCGATAGCGGCTCTCGATCTCCTCGCGTTCCTTACTTAGATCCCCATCCAGGTCTTCTTTATCGGCGGCGTAACGCCGTCGCCGTGCTTCGACGCTCTCCTCGTGGTCCGACTCGACGCACTCCGTCTCGGTGCGGAAGCCCTCGGCGAGCGAGGGGACGTGGCGTGTCTGCTCGGCCCCAAGGCGGGCCAGGTCGCGGAGGAGGGTTCGTTGGCGGGCGATCAGAGGATGTTCGCTCATGTAGGGGAACCGATCGGATAGACGAGCCGTAAGCTTACCAGTAGTTTCAAAGAAGAACTATCCGCAGATTGCGCAGATTACGCAGATTAATAAAGAGAATATAAGAGAGGGAGAAGTCGAAGAGATGGCATGTCAATCTGTGTCGCTCTTTTCTGCATTAATCTGTGTAATCTGCGCAATCTGCGGATAGTTCTTCCTTGAAACTACTGTTACGCTTCCGGCTCGTTCGGAGAGGGCTTACGAGCAATCGCGTGTTGCGCGAGCGAGGATCGGGGCGAGGCGGTCGAGCGCCTGGATGACGGCCGTCGTCCGATTCGCGAGCGGATCCCACCGGTCGGCCTCGAAGTCTCGGCTCACGGCGTCGTTCCACTCCGTCTGGGCTTCCTCCCAGGCGAGGCGGATGGTCTTCAGCGCGCTGCTCAAGTCGATCGCGGCGCTGGTCACACTCATGACGGCTCCTTGGGGTCGGGGGATGCGACGGTGAGGTAAGCCTGCAAGGCGGAGAGCTTGTTGTCGAGCAGGACGATGGCGTGGCGCAAGTCCGTGTCGAGGTATCCGCCCAGGCTGCGGGCCGGCCCCTCGTACTCCTTCAGGTAGGTCGGCAAGTCGCGCTGCCAGCGTTTGGTGGTGGCGAGCTTCTCCTCGGCGTGTCGGACGCGCTCCTGGGCCTTGCGCAGGTCCAACTCTTGCTCGACGCAGCCGACCCTCTTGCCGTCGTGCATGGCGCGGGCGTAGGCCAGGGAGGCGCGCGCCTGGACCACTTCCTCGCGGCACCGGCTCACCTGGTGGTGCCAGTGGCGGAGGCGGTCCTCGAGGTGGTCGTGGGCGCGGCGGATCTCCGTCTCGGCCAGACTCAGGGCGGTCTGGCCGGCGTTGGCGAACTTCGCGAGCGCCTCCTTCAGGTGCGCCAGCCGTTCGATCGAAAGCACCCCGGCGGAGGAACTCATGGGTCGTCGCCTAGCGTTGTTGCAGGTATTCGTCGATGCGTTCGGCCTTGCGCAGCAGGAAGTTGATGTGCAGCTGCGAGGTCTCCATGAACCGGGAGAGCACCTGGACGGTCTCCGCGAACTGGCCCGCGAACTTCTCGTGCTCCTGGTCGCGCCAGGTGTCCCCGAGGCCGGCGAATTGGCCGTGCAGGACCGACAGCTGCCGCCCGACTTCGTTGTTGAAGTTCTTGAGGTTCTGGGCAAAGCGCCGCAACTCGGCGGGATCCACGATCGCTCTGGACATGAGGGACTCCTCGGGACGGCCGACCGGAGAAGGGACGTTGGTATTGTAGCACATCGGCGAGCGAAGACCTCACCCCCCAACCCCCTCTCCCTGCGGGAGAGGGGGGTTGGGGTCTTCGCGTCAAGCCACCCCTCAGCGCGAGTGAGTGCCGCGCGGCTCTTCGAGCCTGCGCTGGTACTCCTCGAGCAGTTGGCCGATGTTGCGGTACGAATAGTCCATGTCGGCGAGGTCGAGCGCCAGTTCGACGGCGCGGGGCAGCTCGCCCGCCTCGGCGTAGCCCTGGGCGAGGAGGAACAGGACCTCCTTGCGGTGTTCCTGCTCGCCGTCGGGGAGGTTCTTCAGCGCCTCCTCGAAGTTGCGCTGGGCCAGCGGCCACTTCTCGCGCTTGACGAAGCAATGGCCCAGGTAGAGGACGGCCTTCCAATAGAGGCGCTGCTCGGTGCGGGCGATCTGGAGTTCCGCGATGGCCTCATCGACTCGTCCGGCGTCGAGGAGGCGCTTGCCCAGTTCGAGGCGGACGGCCTTGTCGGCGGGGTCGTGTTCGACCTTCAGGCGGAACGACGCCAGTTCGAGGGTTTCGAGCTTGTGGTGTAGCTTGCGCAGGGTCTTGAGCAACTTCTCGTCCTGGGGTGCCTCCGCCAGGTGCCGCTCGGTCTGGCTCACGCCCCGCCGCACGACTTCGATCTCCAGGTCCGACAGCGCGATGGCCACCGGCGGCGCGTTGCCCGTCGCCAGCACGCCCTCCTCGAGGATGGCGCGGGCCTCGGCGTGTCGGCCCTGACGCTTCTCGAGCGTCGCCAACTGGATGTAGGCGTCGGGCACGGCGGGGTCCGCCGCGATGCGCGTGCGGAGTACCTCGGTCTCCTGGACGACGCGGGACGCGCGGACCGTGTCGGACGGCGTCGTCCGGGAGCCTTTGCTGGCGAAGGGGGTGTTGGCGTCGGCGGCGACCGACTCCTCGTAGTTGCCGCGCGCGATGGTGTCGGAGACCGCGAGTTGCTTGGACTTCTCGCCAGCCTCGTTGTCGGTCGGCAATACCTTGCGCACGAGTTCCCAGAGTTGCATCGCCTGCGTGAACCGGCCCTCCTGCTCGAGGAGCTTGGCGAGGGCGCGGTTGATCCGAACGTCGTTGGAGTTCTTTTCCCGGCCCTCCTGGAGGATCCAGACGGCCACGACGGTCAGTTGGAGGGCGTTGGCGGCCTCCGCCATGCACAGGGTCGCGTCTCGATCCCAGGGGTTGCACGCCAAAACAGACTCGCCGTGATCGAGGGCCGCGACGTGGTCCTTGCGGCGCAAGGCTCTCCACATGCGGAGTTTGCTTCGCCACGAAGTCATCGAGGCGAACAGGCCACCCCGAAGGTTGCCCTTGTACTTGGACTTCTCCACCTTGCGAAGAGTTTGGCGATAGTTGAGGTTCGCCGGCACGAGCCGACAGCAGTTGCGCAGCATGTTGATGGCGATGTCGTAGCTTCCGGCGGACGTGACCCGGTGGGCGTACTCGAAGTGCCCGGAGGCGATGCGCAGATCCTCGGCGCTGGGAGGGGGGAGGCCCGAGACTTCTTTGTCGGCCATGTTGGTTCGATCCTGCACTGCTTGGCTGCTTGGGACAAGAGACGATTGTCGAAGAGAGCGAAGTTCCCCCGGTCAGGGCTTCGGATCGGGGCATCTCTTGTGGGGGTAGCGGAGCCATAATGGATGATAGCCCGCAAGTGGAGGGTGTTCAAGGCATTGCCGCAGACGATCTCGGGAAGCGAATCGGTCGCCATTACTTCTTCGGCTTCCCCTTCTTCTTCGGAGGTTCATCCTCGGTGTCGTCGAGCAGCCCGCGCAGGTCGTCGGCTTCCGGGAGTTGCCAACCGGCTGCGTCGAAATCGAAGTCCACGGGCAACAAGTCCAGGTCGTCGGGCCTCGTCGGCGCGTCGGCGAGGGGTTTAGGTTTCTTCTTGCCAGGCGAATCGACGAATTCGACCGCTTCGATCTCATCCAGCGATTCGAATTCCACGTCCTCGTCGATCTCGACATCGACGATCTCGTCTGCGAGTTCGACATCGACGATGTCGCCGTCCGCGAGGGCCGCCAACACGTCCACGCCCTGGTCCAGCCCGTGAAGGTGGTCGAGCGCGTCGGGGGTCAGTTCGTACTCGACGACGAACGTCACCGGCCCGACCTCGACCCGGTCTCCGGGCCGGACGATTTCCTCGGCGCTGATCCGATGACCGTTGAGTAGCGTCCCGTTGACGCTGCCCAGGTCGCGCACCATGACGAGGCCGTCCTTCTTGCTGAGCCGGCAGTGCTGCCGACTGACCTCGGCGGAGGGGATGCGAACGGTGTTGCCATGCGACCGCCCGATGACGGCCTGATCGTGGTGGATCGGCACGACCTTCCGCTGTCCGCCCTTATCGACCACGAGCCTGACATTCATGATCGCGCGACCGCCTTCCGGCAAGAGGACCAATTCGTCAAGTATAGCATATCAGGAATTGTCGCCCTACCGCCAGGCTCGAACACCCGAAGGCCAACAGGAAGCCATCAGCCGCCTCGAGGCCATGCGCGAGACAAGTTGCGCGTTTGGGCGATCTGCGATCCACCGGGCGGCTGGGATACCGGAGCGGCGATGCGTAAGCACGCCGGTGCAGGCTGGGACCGGATCGTCGCCTTTCCGGGGACGAGACGAGGCGATCAATGGTCGACCTTCTGGCCGAACCTGCACCGGCG
>JANXSH010001391.1 GCA_025356615.1 Planctomycetia bacterium
CAGTCGTCATGGATAAGGGTGAAGCCGGAGAAGTGCGGGTGGGCCTCGCTCCGCTCGACCCACCCTACGGTTCTGTGTGACTCTGTGGTTAGATTCTTTTCTCCTTGGCACTTGCCTGCCCGAGTGGCACAATAGTCTTGCCCGTGCCACTTCCACTCGGACGAGCGAACCCAATGCCCCCACGCTGGTTGTCGATCCTCATCGTCGCCGTCTGGCTCTCATTCAGCGCCCGGCTGGTCGTTCTCGATCTCGTCCCGCGCCTGCTGCCGGGGCAACCGCCACCGTATACGATCGACCTCGTCGAGGAGGCACGCACGACTCGTTCCTACGTCAATTGGATGGTCCTGCGCGACGAAAAACCCGCATTCCGCTCTCGCTCCCAGGTGCTGCACCCCGAACACGACGTGTTCGAGCTGACCTCGGAATTCATGCCGCTGAAAAAAGGCGACCGGGTCTCCCTGAATGGGATGCTCCTCCGTCGTCTGGCCAGCACCTATCGGGTAAACGGGGCCGGGGACTTGCTCGGCCTGTCCGTCCAGATCAAAGGGATCCCGCAACTCGTCAAATTCCTGCCCTTCCCGGTCGAAACCGATCTCGAACTCGAGATCGAGGGGACCGTGAAGGACCATCGATTGCGCCCGAGGATCCGCTTCAGTGCCGGGGAGGATCGCAAGCAAGATTACACGTTGCCGGAGGTCCGTCTCCATCAGGGGGGGTCGGTGCTGCTGCCGCTCCATCCGGTCAACCGGCTGACGGGGCTGTCCCCTGGGCAGAGGTGGCAGATGACCGTCCTCGACCCGCTCGCCGACTCGTTCGCGGCCCTCCACGGAGGGAAGAGCGAGCTGCGCCTCCTCCGCGCGCGCGTGCGGGCCGAGCCGGTGGAATTCTCGCGGGGTCGTCGTTCGGAAAAGCCCGTCCTCTGCCTGGTCATCGATTACGAAGGCGACGATTTCATAGGCTCTACCTGGGTCGAACGCGAGCGCGGCCTGGTGATGTGTCAAGAGGCGACGCTCGGGGGCGAAAATTGGTTGATGTACCGGGAATAAACCTGCCGATGATCCAGTTCGACCACGTCAGTAAAGCCTACGGCACCAAGTCGGCCGTCGCCGACCTCGACCTGAGCATCCCCGCCGGGGAGTTGTTCGCCTTCCTCGGACCGAACGGGGCGGGCAAGACGACCACGATCAAGATGATGTGCGGCCTGCTCTTCCCGACCTCGGGCCGCGTCCTCATCGGCGGGTACGACATGGTCCGACAGGGCGACCTCGCGCGCCCGCTGCTCAGCTACGTCCCCGACCAGCCGTACCTCTACGAGAAGCTCACGGGCCGGGAGTTCCTCCAATTCATCGCCGACATGTACGGCTTGCCGCCGGACCTCGGGCGCGACCGCATGGCGGAGGTGATCCGGCAATTCGCCCTCGAGCCGTTCGTGGACGATCTCACGGAACGCTACTCGCACGGCATGCGCCAGCGGACCGTCTTCGCAGCCGCCCTCGTCCACGCGCCGAAGGTCCTCATCGTCGATGAGCCGACCGTCGGCCTCGACCCGTACAGCGTCCGGCAACTGAAGGACCTCCTGCGGCGACAGGCCGACTCCGGGACGACGGTCTTCCTCTCGTCGCACTCTCTCGACATCGTCGAGGAGCTGGCCGACCGCATGGCGGTCATCAATCACGGTCGGCTCGTTTGCTGCGGGACGCTGGAGTCCCTGCGCAACGCCGCCGCGATCGACGGCACGCTCGAGAAGGTGTTCCTCACGCTGACGCGGCCTGATGAAAGCGCCCCCGCACCGGCTATGGCGAATGGGGAGTGAGTACCGGTCTTCGTCGAATCATTCTCGGTAGCTCGTAACAGGGCAAGCAGAACGGGGTAATCGGAAGCGTGGTGGATACGCCCCTACGAAAGTCTTGAAAATGGACGAGTGCTATGAAAGAAACTGTTCTCCGTGATTTCTTCATTCTTGCTGCATCAGCCGAAAATCTGGCAATCGATCTGAAGGGGGCGTTCCTCCGAAGAGGCATCGAAATCGTTCACCCCATTGAGGGAATGTCGCAGCATTTCGTGGTAAAGTCCTCACATCTAATCAGGTTGTGTGATGCGGTATTGGATGGCGATTTAGACTCCCAGGTTTTGGAGGCCGTCGGTTTCTGTCTGATTGCATCGGACTACTTCCAATGGGATGGCGATGACGCCGACGGTTCACGAGTTGCCGAGGTCGTCGGTGATTGGTCCAGTCCCGAAATCAACTGTCCGCTCAATTGGGAAAACGTTGAGAAATGGCGCTCGTTTTTGCGGACGGGGGCGAGCCCGTTTTCAAAACAGGCAGGCTGCGGACCACCCCGAGAGTGTAGTTGAGTGTTGTCACGGTGTTAGCCTGTCTCTACATCTCGCCCCCGTGTCAGAGTGCTGGATTGGATAAGAACTCATGGACCCTGCCCTCACGAACCCGGTCAGTCAGGCGATCCTCTTCCAACGGCTCCGCTGGGGCATGCTCTCCAACACCTATCGGCAGATCCGCGCCGGGTCGATGATCCGACCGTTGACGATCCTCGCCGCCAGCGTCGTGTTGTTCACCTTCGTGTTCGTCGTCAGTTTCGGCGGCTTCCGCTTCCTCATCGAGGCCAATAACCTCCCGGCGACGGGTCAGTTCCTCGAGTTGCTCGTCGGGCTGTTGTTCTTCTCGCTGGGGTTCTTCCTCGTCTTCTCGTCGGGCCTGATCCTCCACGCGAGTCTCTTCGGTGCCGCCGAGGCGACGTTCCTCCTCGCGCTGCCCGTGAAGGCGGACCAGGTGTTCGCCTACAAATTCCAGGGGGCGGTCGGCTTCAGTTCGTGGGCGTTCATCCTACTCGGCAGCCCAATCCTGATCGCCTACGGCATCGTGGCCGGGTGCCCGTGGTACTACTACCTGCTGCTGCCGATGTACTTCTTCGGCTACATCTTGCTCCCCGGCTCGGTCGGAGCGATCCTTTGCTTGTTGTTCGTCAACTACGTCCCCAAACGGCGGCGGCAATTCTTCGTCCTCACCATCGCGGCGATCGTCGGCCTCACGGCGTGGTACACCTGGCGCATAGTCCTCGAGAGCCGGACCCTCGGGGGGTCGAGTGACACGGACGGCGAGACGGCCAACACGATCCTCCAGCGCATCTCGTTCGCGCGGAGCGTCTGGCTGCCTAGCGGCTGGGTCTCGCGCGGCATCCTCGCTGCGGCGCGGCGCGATCTCGCCTCGACGGCGTGGTACCTCGGCCTCGTCTGGAGCAACGGGCTGTTCCTGTATCTCGTCGCCGCTACGCTGACGAAACGGCTCTACCGTCGCGGCTTCAACCGCGTCTCCACGGGAGGCGACCTGCGACGCAAGCACGGCGGGGCGTGGCTCGATCGCGTCCTCGCCCGGATGTTACCCTTCATCCACCCCGGCACGCGCCTGCTGATCGTCAAGGACTTCCGAACCTTCCGGCGCGACCCGCAACAGTGGGGCCAGGTGGCCGTCTTCGGCGGGCTGCTGTTCCTGTACTTCACGAACATCCGGCGGATGTTCGTCGACGACATCGGTTGGCCTTATCGCAACGGTATCAGCCTGCTCAACCTGTGCGTGATCGCCCTGCTCCTCAGCGTCTATACGGGCCGCTTCATCTACCCGCTCCTGAGCCTGGAGGGGCGCAAGTTTTGGATCCTCGGCCTCCTGCCGCTCCGGCGCGAACAACTCCTCTGGGGGAAGTTCGTCTTCTCGACCGTGGGCGGCCTCCTCCTGTCCACGTCGCTGATGCTGCTCAACGATGTCATGCTCGAGATGCCGCTCGACATCCTCTTGCTGCACCAGCTCACGGTCGTCGTCCTGGCCTCCGGTCTGAGCGGCCTATCCGTGGGGCTTGGCGCGTGCATGCCGAACTTCCGCGAGACCGACCCGAGTAAGATCGCCGCCGGCTTCGGCGGGACGCTCAACCTCGTCCTGGGCCTCGGCTTCCTGCTCGGCACGATCGGGCTAATGGCGATGCCGTGGCATGGGTTCATGATGGGGAGGGATGGTAACGATCCCGTGACACTCTTGAGAATGACTGTCGTCGTCGTCGGCGCGGTTCTCGGCCTCGTCGGCGGGTGCGTAGCCGTCTTCTTCCCACTGCGCGCGGGCATCCGGGCGCTGGAGCGGATGGAGTTTTGATTCGCCCGGCGGCTCGCCTCACTTCTTCGCCTTGGCGGCTCCCGGTTTCTTGTTCGCTGTCGGCGACTTCTTGCCATTCGCCTCCGCGCCTTCGGCCTTCGGGTTGATGACCGTCTCTGCGAGTTCGGTCAGCTTCTTGTCGGCTTCGCCTTCCTCGTCGAGCGTCGCCTGGAGTAACTTGACGGCCTTGTCGTACCCCAGCAGTTTCGCGAACGTCCGCACGCAGCCGTAGCCCGCCATCTCGTAGTGTTCGACCCGCTGCGCGGCGGCGATGAGGGCGGCGTCGATCACGGACGGCGCGCCCTCCTCCTGGAGGATCTCCTTGCCCTCCTCGACTAGCCCTTCCATCGCCTTGCACTTCTTGCCCTTGGGACTCGCCCCCAAGCCCTCGAATATCTTTTCGAGCCTCATGACCTGGTTCTTCGTGACTTCCAGGTGTTCCAAGAAGGCGGCCTTGAGTTGCGGCGCGGAAGCCTTCTTCGCCATCCTGGGCAGCGCCTTGAGCAACTGGTTCTCGGCGCTGTAGAGGTCTTTCAGTTCATCGACGTACAGATCGTGTAGCGAATCGAGGGCCATTGCTTTCTCCCGTTCAAGTAGTCAGAGTTCGACAGCGAGTCGTCATTCGGTCGAGTCTCAGCAGAAAGCAATTCTTATGCCCGAGTACAACAATTCACGAGGCGACCGAAGTCGAAAGAGGCTGGTATATTTTTTGCATAGTGCCCATCGTCGCCCGATTTCCAAAAAGTAAAGGCAAACGATGAAAGCGCTATGTTGGCATGGCACCGGGGACGTTCGTGTCGATACCGTCCCCGACCCGAAGATCCAGGAACCTCGGGACGCCATCGTGAAGATCACGTCCAGCGGGATCTGTGGCTCGGACCTCCACCTATTCGACGGCTTCATGCCGACCATGGAGAAGGGCGACATCCTCGGCCACGAGCCGATGGGGATCGTCGAAGAGGTCGGCAAGGGCGTGACGAACCTCAAAAAAGGCGATCGCGTCGTCGTCCCCTTCACGATCTCCTGTGGGAGTTGCTTCTTCTGTAAGAAGACGTTGTTCTCCTGCTGCGACACGTCGAATCCCAACGCCGCGCTCGCCGCGAAGGCGATGGGGCACTCCCCGGCGGGGTTGTTCGGCTTCTCCCACATGCTGGGCGGCTTCCCCGGCGGGCAGGCCGAGTACCTCCGCGTGCCGTTCGCCGACGTGGGTCCGCTCAAGATCGAGTCCGACCTGCCGGACGACAAGGTGTTGTTCCTGTCCGACATCTTCCCCACGGGCTACATGGCGGCCGAGAACTGCGGCATCGAGCCGGGCGACACGGTCGCGGTCTGGGGCTGCGGCCCGGTGGCCCAGTTCGCCATCCAGAGCGCGTGGATGCTCGGGGCCGGGCGTGTCGTCGCCATCGACATGGTCCCCGAGCGCCTGGAGCTGGCGCGGACCAAGGGCAAGGCCGAGACGATCAATTTCGACAAGGAGGGCGTCTACGACAAACTCCAGGAGATGACCAAGGGGCGCGGCCCCGACCGCTGCATCGACGCGGTCGGCTGCGAGGCCCACGCCACGGGGAGCGTCGACGCGGTCATGGACAAGGTCAAGACGGCGGTGATGCTCGGGACCGACCGCGCGCACGTCCTGCGCGAGGCGATCATGTGCTGCCGCAAGGGCGGCACGATCTCGGTCCCTGGTGCCTACGTCGGCTTCCCGGACAAGATCCCCTTCGGGGCGTTCATGAACAAGGGCCTGACGATGAAGACGGGCCAGACGCACATGCAGCGCTACATGAAGCCGCTGCTCCAGAAGATCGAGTCGGGCGCGATCGACCCGTCGTTCGTCATCACGCACACGGTGCCCCTGGAGAAGGCCCCCGAGATGTACAAGACCTTCCGCGACAAGAAGGACAAGTGCATCAAGGTCGTGCTGAAGCCTTGAGCGTTTGACTAGCCCCAAGCCCAGCGGTTGCAACCGCTGGGCCTTCGCCTTTCTCTATCTGCCACTGTCACCCACATCTCTCGAGGACTATACTCGTTAGAGTGTCCTCTTCACCGAGAGCGCCTCCATGCGATGGTTCATCGGTGCGACCGCCGTCCTCCTCGCCGCGCTGATGCTCGAGTCGGGCCTGTTGGCGTATGCGATGTACGTCCTGCTCGGCCTGCTCCTGCTCACGCGCTGGCTGACGCGCGCCGGCGTCGAGAGCCTCAGCGCGACGCGGGTGATGCGACGGGCGCGGCGCAAGGGCGACGACGCCCCGGCGGAGGCCGAGGAGGGAGTCGCCGACGGCCTGGCACTCGAGATCGGGGATCGCATCGTCGTCGTCGTGACGATCCACAACGACGGGACGTTGCGCGTGCCGTGGCTGCTCGCGGAAGACAGTTTGCCCGGCGACCCGCTGAAGTTCGAGCATCCGCGCCTGAAGGTGCGCGGGAAGCGAGCGATGATTACCTCGATCGCGGGCGGCGAAGAGGAGACGTTGAAATACTCGCTCGAGTGCCTCTCGCGCGGCTACTTTCAAATCGGGCCACTCGTCCTCGAGTCGGGGGATCTGTTCGGCCTGCACCGCCGGTTCCGCGTCGTCGCGGACCCGAAGTTCGTGCTGGTCTACCCTCGCATCGTCGCGCTGACGGGCTACGACCTCGCCTCGCGCCGGCCCATCGGCGATGTCCGCATGACCTACCGCCTGTTCGAGGATCCGACACGGATCGCGGGGGTTCGCCCCTACGAGAAGGGCGACCCGCTCAACCGTATCCACTGGCGCGCCACGGCCCGCACGGGCCAGCTGCACAGCAAGATCCATGAGCCTTCGACGCTGTCCGGCGTCACCGTCCTGCTCGATTTCCACCACGCGGGCTACCCCCGGCGCGGGGAGCCGGTGCGTTCGGAGTTGGCGATCACGGCGGCGGTGTCGCTCGCCAACGCCGTCTTCCTGCTGGGCCAACAGGTCGGCCTCGTCTCCAACGCGCGCGACGCGGCGGAGCGCATCCGCACCGAGGGGTGGCGGCGCGACCCGGCATCGCGTGATAGCGCGAAGGAGGCGGCGATCGACTTGCCGACGAGCGACAAGGTCGATCCCCTCGTCGTCCCCACCCGGCGCGGGGCGGAGCAACTCCAGCGCATCCGCGAGACCCTGGCCCGCGCCGAACTCGGCGACGGCCTCGACCTCGCGGGCCTCATAACCGACTCGGCCCACCGCATGCCGCGCGACGCCACGGTCCTCGCTGTCGTCGGCGACGTGTCCATCGAGTCGGCCATCGCCCTGGGGAACCTACGCCGGCGCGGCATGGCGGTCGCCGTCGTCCTCGTCTTGATGGACGACTCCGGCCTCGAGCGAGCCTACGCCCGGCTGCTCGCCGAGGGCATCCGCGACTTGCGCCACCTTTCCGACGAGGTGACGCTGCCGGACCTGTGCCGGAACCAGGTGAATCGGCTGAGTTCCTACGACTTCGCCGGACTGGGGGAGTGAGTCATGGCCAACGAACGACCGGCGCAGACCGTCGCCGATTATGTCACCATCGTTCTCAGTCCCGTTCTCATCATGGGGCTGGTCGGCAGCCTCGTCTTGTTCCTGCTCGAGGTTTTCTACCGGGCCGACGGGCCGTGGAAGGATCGCCTCCAGTGGATCCTCTTCTTCTACGTGTTCGGCAGCGTGTTGACGGCGCGGATCTCGATGATGGGCGAGATCGCCAAGCGATCGCGGGTCTACGGCATCGTGTTGGCGATGGTGGCGTACCTCGGCATGGGTGCCTATGTCGAGATGCCTCCGGCGATCCGACCCGTTAGTTTCCTGGTCAACCTCTTCCTGATCTTCCTCGTCTGGTGGTGTACGCATCGGCTGGTCTGGGACTGCACCAACGTCGATGAGGACAAAGATTTGAACGCGGCGGGCTTGCTCCAGGTCAGCGGCATGGAGAAGGCTCCAGTTGGGGATGAGGAAGTCATCAAGGCGGAGGAAGTGTCGGGCAAGAAACTGACCGGCTTCGACCGCTGGTGGCAGCGCTACCAGCGCTACCGCGAGAAGCAGGGCAAGAAGCACTCCCTCGGCGTGTGGGTCATCTACTTCTCGCTGGCGGCGTTGCCCATCTTCGGCCTGGGGCAGGCGCTGATCCCGACGACATCCCCTGAGAGGCGGGAGTTCACCTTCTGGCTGATGACGGTGTACATCGGCTCGGCGCTTGGGTTGTTGCTCACGACGTGCTTCCTCGGTCTGCGGCGCTACCTCCGCCAGAAGAACTTGCAGATGCCCGCGTCCATGACGCGCGCCTGGCTGGGTGTCGGCGCGGCCCTCGTCCTCGCGCTGCTGCTGGTGGGCGGCCTGTTGCCTCGACCCAATGCGGAGTATTCGCTCCTCGACGTGGTCGATCGGGCCGGCTCGCAAAAACGTAAGGCGAATCGGATGGCGATGAAAGGCGACTCGCCCACCGAGGGCGAAGGCAAGCCGGGAGAAGGACGCAACGACCCGAAGGGGAAAGACTCGCAGTCCGGTGAAAAGGGCGAGAAGGATGGGAAGTCCGGCAAGGACGGTAAGGATGCAAAGGACGGCAAAGATGCTAAAGATGCCAAGGATAAGGGAGAAAGCAAATCGTCGGATAAGAAGGACGAAAAGGGCGAGAAGGGCGAGAAGAAGGGGTCTGGCGCAGACAAGAAGGCCGCCGACGCGGTGAAGAACGCGGAGAAGGCGAACCCTTCGACGAATCGTTTGGGGGCGTTCCTCCAGAAGATCGGGCCGTGGATGAAGTGGATCGTGTTCGGGATCTTGGGAGTCGTCGTCCTCGTGGCACTCGTGCGCGGGGGGCTGGGGTGGCTGGCGAACTTCACCGACTGGGCGCGGAAACTCCTCGAGAGCTGGCAGAAGTTCTGGGAGGGACTCTTCGGGGGCAAGAAGCAGGCTGTGCAGGAGGGTGAGGGGGAGTCGGCACCCGCAGGGCGGCCCGAACCGATCGTGCCGTTCAGCGCGTTCGGGAATCCCTTCGATTCGGGCAAAGCGGATCGCATGGGACCGCGTGAGTTGGTACGATATACCTTCCAGGCGCTCGAGGCGTGGGCGAACGAGCGTGACCTCGGACGCCGACCCGACGAGACGGCCCAGGAGTTCATCGTCCGCCTCGGCGAGGAGTTGCCGACCCTGGAACAGGAGGCCGCGCGACTCGGCGGATTGCACGCCCGCGTCGAATACGCGCGCGGCGGATTGCCCGGAGGCGCGGTCGAAACCGTCCGCCACTTCTGGGACCGCCTGGTGCGAGTGACGGAAGCCCCGATGTCCGCGTAGAATGAAATCGGGGCGAAAAATTATGCTCCCCCGGCGAGAGAGGGGACGCGAGATGTCCCCTAAATCACAGGTTTCTGTTGAATCGTCTCACCCGGAGATGAGAACGAATGTCCACCCCTGGTAGTTCGGGTTCGACCAAACGGGCCGTCGCGGCGGTCTTTCTGGGCACGGCCCTGTCGGCACTCGGCGCGAATTCCCTCGACGCGGCGGAGATCAACCCGCGCGCGGTCAACGATATCGGACGCTACTGCACGAGCTGCTGGCGTAACGCCCGCCTGCCGATGGACGCCTGGGGCGACTGCACCCAAGAAGTGTTCCGCCGGCTGCTGGAGCGCATCCCGACGACGCGCTGGGATCACACCTTACGCATCGACGCCGACGAGCGCCGCGAATTCATCCGCGCCATCGACGCCGTCAAGAAGCGCGTCCAGCGCGCG
>JANXSH010000003.1 GCA_025356615.1 Planctomycetia bacterium
CCCGAACCAAGCGTTGGCGTCGGGTGAGCGTGTTCGCACGCGGCTGGGTGGTCATCCTCACGGCCTTGATCAATAAGCGACGCATACCGACGGGGAGGCTGATTCCCGAGCCGTGGCCACTCGGCTCGCAACCGCCCGATCCGTCCCAAACACAATCAAAGGTGTCACGAGTGGCTTGAAAACCTATATCTGAAAGGCTGGGGGGGTGGGGTCGAACCAGCGACGAACTGTGATCCTTGAAACTACTGTCACGCTTCCGGCTCGTTGACGGCGCTCACGGCGCGACGTTTCGCAGCACGAGGAACACCTGGAGCGTCCCCTGCCGGGCGGGCAGCCGCGAGCCGAGAAAGAGTTTGAGGTCGAGCGACCGATCGCGGGGGCCGGAGAGCATCGCGACATACGCGGAGAGGCTCTTGGCGGTCGAGCCGGGGCGCGTCGGACCTCTGCCCTGGAGGCTGGCCGCGACCTGTTCGGCGGTTTGCTCGGCGAGCGGACGGGTGATATCGACTGGCGGCGGAGCCAGCGGGGCAGGCCGATTCTTTATCGGGTCGATGCCGAGGAGGTCCGTGACCTCTCGGCGATCCCAGGCGGAGAGTTCCTTGACGATGAGCGACCCGTCGAAGCGCATCTCGGAAGGCTTCTTGTCGCCGCCGAGGCGGTCGGCGGTGCCGACGGCGCGGAGGATCTCGACGAGTTCGGACGCGGGGACGTTCTCGAGGAACACGCCGATGTCGGTCCGCCATTGCGGCTTCTTGATTCGGCTACCGCTGGCCGGGTCGAAGACGATGTCGATCTTGCGGTCGGCGAAGACCTGCTGGAGGCGAACGAAGCCGCGCGAGGCGTCCTTGGCGGTGAGTTCGACCCGGTAGGCCGAGCCGGTCAACTGCTTCGCGAGACTCTTGGCCTGGTCCGGTTGGTCGAGAGTATGGAGTCGATGGAAGCTCGGAAGGGCGAGTTCGACGCGCTCGAGAACGCCACGCGACTCCTTGCCGGGGGCGGTGAGGATCGGCCCGTCGGGCCGATCGGGGTCCGGGGTGACGATGACGATGGGCTTCTCCTCTTCGTCGTCGTTCTGTTTCGGCGTTTCCGATGACTTAGGCTTGTCGTTCCTGACGATCGGGTCTTTTTCGGTGGGCCGATTCGGCTCCTTCACGATGTCGGTCTTCGGGGTGGCGTCGTTCTTGTCGTTCTCGACCGAGTTACCCTTGTGGGCGAGGTTGTCGCCGGAGTCGATCGTGGTTCGATCGGACCGATTGAGGAGGAATGACCCCAGACCAATGAAGAACAACACGGCCGCAGCCGCCACGAGGCCCCGGTAGAGCGGAAAACGAACGGGGACAGGCGCGACTCGCCGAGGCATGCGGAGAATGGGGCGGGGCGCGGCTTCGATGCGCTGGAGAACGAGGGACGTGAAGTCCGCAGGGACGCTCAAGGACGGCATGGCCCGGAGTTCGCGGGAGTCGCCCTGGAGGTTTTGCAGCAAGACGCGGGCCTCGAGGCTGCGGCGGAGCAGGCGGGACAGGGTTCGGCGCTGTCGGGGCATCAACTCGCCATCGACGAAGGTGGTCAACAACTCTTGTTCTTCGGACGACAGCATCTCGACCTCTATCTCGTATCCGGCAACAGGAGTGCCGGGTCTATTCGGTCTCTTCTCGTTCGAGCAGCTCTCGAAGTTCGAGTCGCGCCCGATGCAATCGGCTGCGAATGGTGCCGATGGGTACTCCGAGGGTCTCGGCCATGTCCTCGTACTTTTGCCCTTCCAGCTCTTTCATCACGAGGACCGTCCGATGCTCGGACGAGAGTCGTGCCAGGGCACGGTAGAGTTTCGCTTCCTCTTCCGCCTGCTCGATCGCGTGTCCCGGTCGCGCCAGGTCGGACGGATCCGCAGGCTCCAGGCCACCCTCTTTTCCGGTCGTGTCGATCCGGGCGAGTACACGCCGCTTGCGCCGCAGACTGATCGCCGTGTTCACGGCGATCCGATAGAGCCAGGTGAAGAACTGGGCGTCGCCCTTGAACGATTCCAGCGCTTGATACGCATTCAGGAAGGATTCCTGAACCACGTCGAGGGCGTCTTCGCCATTATCGACAAGACGGTAGACCGTGTTGTAGAGACGATCCTGGTGGCGACGAACCAACTCCCCGAAGGCAGCCGTATCGCCCCCCAAGCATTCCGCGATCAGACGATGATCGTCGGTCATCACGTTCTTCCACCCCATCTGACGTGTGAGGCCGGACAATAGTTCCCAGAATCGGCGTGAAAGGATCCTGCACACCGGCAGTCCTTATGATGTCACATCGGGGCGATTCTGTCAAAACCTTCTCCTCGGGGGATTTCGCCCCAGTCGCCCTACCGCTCCTCTCCGCGTACCCGCTACAATCCTCGCATCCGTCAGGAAAAGCTCGAGGACATCATGACCACCTCGCGAACGATTCACGTCCTGCGTCGCCGCAACTGGCGCTTCGCCGGCGACCACCTCGTCTTGCTGCCCGGCCATGTACGTTTGCAGTCGTTTACCGACGCCGACGAGGCCGCGAAGGTGTGCCGAGAGAAGGACCAGGCGGTCCGCGCCCGCGTCAACCCGTTCCGCTGCGGCGGGCCGAGCCTCCGCAACCAGACGAGCCTCGACGCCGACCGGCTCCACGACTGGGCGCTCGACCAGGGATTGACGACGCCGGAGGGCGAGGAGTGGGCCAAATGGTGGGACGAGCAGCATCCGCAGATGACGGAGTTGCAGCGAGACGCGATGTGGAAGGCGCTCGACCGGCTGAGCTTCTACGAGGTCGTCGAGCAGCCGGAAAGGGCCTTCGTCTACATCGCGGTGGCGGTCAACTGGGAGTATAACGACAGTCACTGGTTCGTCGCCGATGGTGAGGGAGGAGAGGCGCAGTTCGCCTTCCGCACTCGCAAGGACGCTGAGGTATACGCCGAGGAGGCGAACAAACTCCAGCGCGAGAACTGGGAAGACCCGGCCTCGAGCGAGGAACCCGAAGAGGGCAGGGTATTCGATCTGCAATACCGCATGCAATCGCTGGAATACTTCGATTCGCCGCTGTACGACCCGAAAGCGCTTTTCACGACGGACGAAATCGACTTCATCGAAATCATCGAGGTCGAATTGGAGGATCGAGGCGTGGCACACAAAAAGAAACTCCACCTCGTTCAGCGTCTCTCTTGGTGTATCACTTGGACCGATGACCCTCAACGAAGGGTGGCTCGGAATCACGAGAACCCAGAAGGCGTGCCCGTCCGAGCCTTCCTCGACAAGGTCGAGGCGTCCATCCATGCCGACCGATCAACCGCTGAGGCCCGACGCGAGTTGAATCCCTTTCAATTCATGTATCAAGATGTCGAGGCGATCATGGAAGGAGGGGAGGTCAGCCTACTCGCAGCGCTGTGCAAGCAAAACTTGCCGGAACCCACTCATAGAATTCGTAGCGGGTATGGCTCGGAGTATTCTGATTGGCGGCGCTGGTACGACGACATCGCCGACACCCTCACCGACGCCGAACGGGACGCGATATGGAACCTCCTCGACCGCCTCGAGTTGTACCGGGTCGTGGAGGTCGAATTCCTCGTGTGAGGCTCGGAGGAAGAAACGTCCAAAGCCTTGACCCACGCCCACAGCAGTGCCCTCGAGTGGGGGGGCACGTCCGAGGACTACGTCGCCATCCACGAGAAGTCGGGGTGGTCGATGAGTCCAATCTCGCCGCCCACGAACGTAATCAGGAATCGCCGAAGCGGCGTCTGCCGCATCAATCGTTGTAGCTCCGAGCGAATCAATTCCGCATTCATGACCGCCTCGCTCTGCCATTCGGCACACGTTGAGCAGACAACCCATCCCCCATCCTACGAGCGACCGTGCGGAGATCAAGCCTTACTCCTGGCTCGTCCCGGCTTGCCATCGTGCATCCCCAGGCATATCCTGCCCACCACATCCCCCGCGATCGAAACACAAGGGTCTCTCCCATGCCGCAGGACAAGAAGGTACGCATGGCCATCGTCGGCCTCGGATTCGGTGCCGAGTTCATCCCCATCTACCAGGCGCACCCCGACGCCGAGCTGGCGGCCATCTGTCGCCGCGACAAGGCGGAGATGGACAAGGTCGGCGACCGCTACGGCATCGCCAAGCGCTATACGAGTTTCGACGAGCTGCTGAAGGATCCGACCATCGACGCCGTCCACATCAACTCGCCGATCGCCGACCACGCGCCGCAGTCGATCGCCGCGCTGAAGGCCGGCAAGCACGTCGCCTGCACCGTGCCGATGGCGACCAGCGCGGCGGACTGCAAGACGATCTGCGACCTCGTCAAGTCCACCGGCAAGGTCTACATGATGATGGAGACGGTCGTCTACAGCCGGGAATACCTGTTCGCGAAAGACCTCTACGACAAGGGCGTCCTGGGACGCATCCAGTTCCTGCGCGGCAGCCATCAGCAAGACATGGACGGCTGGCCCGGCTACTGGCCCGGCCTGCCGCCGATGCACTACGCGACGCACTGCGTCAGTCCGTGCCTCGCCATCCTGAGCAAGCCCGGCAAGCCCGCGCTGGCGAAGAGCGTCGTCTGTCACGGCTCGGGCCGGATTCGGGAAGACCTGATCCCACGCTACAACAGCCCCTTCGCCCTCGAGACGGCGACGTTCACGATCGCCGACAGCGACATCGTCGCCGAGGTGACGCGCAGCCTGTTCGACACCGCCCGGCAGTACCGCGAGAGCTTCGACGTGACCGGCTCCAAGGCGTCGTTCGAGTGGCAGCAGGTCGAGAACGAGGATCCGGTCATCCACACCAAGAGTTCGACCGAGAAACCTCTGTCGGAGACCGAGATCCCGAAGCGCGTCAAGGTGCCGGACTTCGCCCACCTCCTGCCCGCGCCGATCCAACGGTTCACGAAGCCCGCCGCGATCCAGGACGCCGACCACCTCTCGTTCCTCCAAGGCGGCGGGCACGGCGGCAGCCACCCGCACCTGACGCACAACTTCCTCATGGCGTGCCTCGGCGACCGACCCGCGTTCCCCGACGCGCCGACGAGCGCGAACTGGACGCTCGTCGGCATCTGCGCCCACGAGTCCGCGATGAAGGGCGGGGCGCGCGTCGATCTGCCGACGTTCTGAGAGAGAGATACAAAGAATGGGACACGGATTGGACGGATGAAGCGGATTCACACGGATCAGAAGATTGG
>JANXSH010000024.1 GCA_025356615.1 Planctomycetia bacterium
ATTTCCGAGAAAGGGACGATTCGCGGATACCCGCACAATCTTTGTCTCTGATTCGGACCGCTCACTCAGCGACAAGTCTTTACTCTCTATATGCTTCCGTCTTTTTTAGTGCCTGCATCGTCTCAGCGCGGCGCATGAAAAAACCTCCACCTGTGCCGTGTCATTGGCGCTTTTGAGAACCCGCATAAGATCGTGGGTGCCTCAGCATCGGGTTTTGGATCCCACTACGTCGCCACGTCTGAGGTGGCGGGTGGGCTTGCAAGCGCCGGTTGCACTATTGGCTCCCGCGGGAACTCCATAGGTTCCGCAAAAGCAACGCCGGATCACGAACACCGCAGAGGCCGCGAATGGGCCGAAGCCCACTCACACGATCAATGTAGCACGCCCGCGACGAGGTCGCAAGGGGCTTGCCGATGCGATCGGGTCAGATCGCAGAGCGAGCCTGGTAAAGTTGTAGGGCGGGACTCGCTCGACCCACCCTGACGGGCCTCTCTACCGACCTGGCAACACGCCTCGATTTCGTCCACAATACGGGCATGATGACCCTACTCTTCCCCCGACTCGATCACACCGCCGAAGAACTCGCCGGCCGCCCCGCGCGCGTACCGGAGTGGCTCGACCTGGAACGACTGCCGCCGATTCGCGTCGGCGAGGACACCCTCCTCCCGAGTCAGGTTCACGCCGTCGTCAACGCCCTCCGCGATAGCACGCGCGAGCGTCCTGCCCCCCTCGTCGGACTCCTGAAACAGCACGCGACGGCCGAATCGCTCGACGCCTTCGCGCGGACCCTGTGCCGCCTCTGGATCGAGGCGTCGATGCCGACGCCGCATCGCTGGGCGCTCGACGCGCTGGGACACCTGGGCGGCGAGGCCGGGGCCGTGTATCTTGCCAAGCTGATTCGTGACTGGAGTACGCAAAAACAGCACCGCCGAGCGGGCGATGCCCTCGGTCTGCTGCGACTCATGGGCCATGAGACGGCGTTGGTCGAACTCGCCAAACTCGCTCGCACCGGCAAGCGCGGGCGAGTCCAGCAACTCGCCTCGGGGCTGCTCATAACCGTCGCCCAGGAGCGCGGCATCACGACGGAGCAACTCGACGACCGCGCCGTACCCGAGCTGGGCCTCGACGCCGACGGTGGCCGGTCGCTCGACTACGGGCCGCGCCAGTTTCGCCTTGTCGTCGATGGCAACCTGAAGCCGAAGCTCCGTGACGGCAAAGGCGCGGTGAAGACCTCGCTCCCGGCAGCCAACCGCGCCGATGACCCGCCCAAAGTCGAGAAGGCGAAGGAGGAATGGAAGCTATTGTCGAAGCAGCTTCGCGCCATCCTCACGACCCAGCAAGACCGCCTCGAGCAGGCGATGCTCTCGGGCCGGCGCTGGACCGCCGCCGAGTTCGACCGCTATATCGTCCGGCACCCAGTCGTCGGCCTGCTCGCCCGCCGCCTCCTGTGGGCCACCCAGGGGCAGACGTTCCGCATCACCGAGGACCGCACGTTTGCCGATCAGGAGGAATCACTCGTCTCGCTCGAGCCGACAGCAAGCGTGCGCCTCGTCCACACGCTGCACCTCGACGAGCCGACCCGTCACGCCTGGCAAGAGACGTTCACCGATCACGAGATCATCGCGCCGTTCCCCCAACTCGCGCGGAAGGTACGCACCCTGGCCCTCGAAGAGCGACAGGCTCGGGTCATCACCCGGCAACGAGGCGCGAAGGTTCCCACCGTCACGCTGGTCGGCATCCTCGATCGCCTCCGATGGGAGCGCGGGCCGCGTCCGGGCCAGACGGTCGCCGGCGGCATGACTTTTTCCACTCCGAGGCATGTGAAATACTTCGCGTCCGCCGACCTCCTCGCCTTCCTCGATCACTTACCGGGCGTGCCCTTGGTGGGCGTCTATTTCGACCTGAGCGAACAAACACTCGGTGCGTGCGGCTTCGTCCGGGGCATCTTCGGGGCAGTGGGCATCGAACACGCGATCCCTCTCGTCGAGGTCGATCCGGTCATCCTCTCGGAGGTGCTGGGGCTGATGGAGGTACTCAAGGAGAAAGGATCTGTATCCGCTCAGGAGTGATCGCGTAGAATGGATCGTAGTATGACGGGAACGCGCTTGTCAGACCGGGGACTTGTCTGGTCCCCCCTTCCTTTCAGGGAAGGGGGTTAGGGGGTTAGGTCTTCGCAGCGCCAAGGAGCTGATTCATGGCCCGGAAGCGGAACGACACTCAGGAGCCGAACGGTATACCCGACGAGCCGAACATCCAGCGGCCCGCCGCCGAGGTGCAGTTCGCCGACGAACTGCGTCGCCTCGCCCTGCGCGACGAGGGCCGCCCCCGGCCCAGCGGCTGGAAGCTGTCGCCGCAGGGCGTCGTCGCGTTCGTCCTCGGCGACGAGAAGTTCGGCATCACGCCCAAGTTCGTCGGCTCCCGCGCGTTCGTCGAGCGCTGCGTCGTCGCGCTCGCCACGAATCGCGGCCTCATGCTCATCGGCGAGCCGGGCACCGCGAAGACCTGGCTCAGCGAACTCATCGCCGCCTCCATCAGCGGCGACTCGACGCTGACCATCCAGGGCAGCGCAGGCACGACGGAG
>JANXSH010000026.1 GCA_025356615.1 Planctomycetia bacterium
CGCCCCCCTCGTCCTCCGCAAGAGTGGCGGAGAACCCCTTTGGTTGTGAAAGAATCGATGTAGGTCCGGTTTACAACCGGACAGTTGCTGCCCGTCCGGTTGTAAACCGGACCTATATCCTGATTTCTTCTCACCCTCTCAGTCTACCAGGTCGGCCAAGGTCATGCGACATTCGATCACTTCTCGACCGCCTTCGCCAACTCCTTATCGTGGACGAGGTGCGGGTCGAAGGACCGATCCTTGACCGCGAACAGCCCCACGCCGGGGATCTGCGTCAACAGCCCCAGCGGCCAGAGCAGGCGCAGCGAACGCGCCAGGCGCTCGACGAGGGCGTAGCCCCGATAGACCTGGCCCGTAGGGGCGGTCAGTAGGGGGGCGGGTAGCTTCGGAGGACACTCGTCGGCGGGAAGCGAAGACACGTCGAGAACTGTAACCTGTCCGCCCAGGTCGATCGCCCGCATAACGGCGGCGAGGCGGTCGCCGACCCCCTCGCGGACGTTGACGAGGAGCGTGTAGGTACGCGAACCGCGCAGAAGGCGGTCGAGCAGCCGGCGGATCGGGGCGGCGGGCAGGAATGCGCCGAGCATGACGAGCATCATAAGGCTGAACGAGGTCATGCCCATCGTCATGGCGATGCCCGTATGGAGCATCACGGACCCCATGAGGACGAGGGGCCGCCAGCGCGGATACCAGATCAAGAACGGCAAGCCGATCTCCAAGACGATCGTGAACAGGGAACCGGCGAAGAGCGTCAGGTGCCACAGCGGGAGTGAACTGGTGAGGAAGGTCAATAACTGGGTGTAGAGGTCGAAACGCACCGGCGTGAACTCGTAGTTCGCGAGCGTCTGCCAGATCGCCTCGCCGTTCCACCACGCCGCGCCCTGGAGTTTGCTCATGCCCGAGTTGATGTAGATGATGCAGAAGTGGACCTGGAACAGGCGCAAGGCGACGTTCGCCGCGACGCTCGGCTCGATGTCCATCGGGACGACGACTTCGGGATGATGCAGCGCGTAGCGGGCGCGGCGGAAGCGCTGGACCAGGCGATCGACCGAGAGCCTCGCACCCGAGGGAGAGACCATGAGGTAGAACAGGCTGATCGCCAGCATCGTGTCCATGCCGAAGGCCGCGAACAGGGCGCGGTGGATCAGCGAAAGGGCGTAGACCCAGGCGAGGACACTCGTGACGCGCGTGCAGAAGCCGAGCGTGAACAGGACCGCGACGAGTAGTCCGCAGCCGTGGACGAACTGCATCCATCGCAGCTCACGCAAATGGAAATAGGGCGAGAACTGGACGGTGCCCTCGTCGTAGACGAATTGGGGGCCGACGCCCCAGCGCAGCCAATACGGGTCGTTCGCGGGATCCTGTTTGTTCTCCCTCTCGGGACGCAGGATCGGCGGCATCCTCTCGAGAGTGCGAAAGCCTTGCCTCTCCCTCTCCGCTTCCTGGGCGGTGAGCGGTGGGATCGAACCTTCGGGAGGATCCCAGCCCTCCGAGGGGAGCGTGATGGGATTCTCGAGGCGAAACAGGTTGGCGGTCTTGTGGTCCATCAGCCCATCCGGGGCGTAGAGCGATGGCAACAATGGCGTGCTGACGGCGACGACATAGATCAGCACGAGGCCAGCGGCGATTCGCTGGACTCCGAGGACCAACGGGTCGGCGGGCGTGAACCAAAACGAGCGCCACCCGGCCGCCAGGTTGGCGAACGACTCGCCCCAGCGATGCGGGTCGAAGACGGAGCGCATCACGGCATGTCCTCCTTGTTGCCGTCGCCGGCGTGGATGCGAAGGAAGTTCATGATCTTACCGCCCCGCTCCCAAGGCTCCTGCACGGCACCTGGGCGGGTCTTGTCGAGCGGCCCGGCCGGTGGCACGTCATCGCCAGACCGAAAGATCGGGATCATCCAGTAGAGCATGTCACGGGTGCTGGCCTCGACGAGCTTCCCCTCGGGGTCATATTCGCCGAGATACCAGGCGCGGAAGAGTGTCGGGTCGAGCGGATCGCGGCCCGCGTGGAAGTGTTCGACCGGCGGGTGCGAACACTCGCCGCGGTAGATCTTGATGGAGGCCACGGGAACCTTCTCGTTGTTCGGGTGGGCCGTGGTGCGCGCGACGTAGCGCGCCATGCTCTCGATGAGCATCCGGCCGAGCTGGCCGGGGTCGCGCCACTGGAGGTCCAGCGGCACCCCCTGGGGGCGCGGCGGGATGACCGGGTCGTAGCCCCTGGCGGCATCGTCGCGCAGGCGGATCTGCTCCGCAGTCGGCTGGCCCGGCATCGATTGCGACAGCGTGGAGGCGATGCCTGCCATGCGTCGGCGCTCGATGTGATTGCTGCACTTCGCATGGTTCGGGAGTCGCTCCCACACAACCTCTCCGTCTTCGAATTTCACGCGGAACCAGACCAGGGACACCGGGCCAGGCTCCGGCGCGTAGAAGTGGTAGGCGTTGTTCAGGTGCGTGATCTGGAGGTACGGTCGGGTGACTCGCGTCCAGACCTGTGAGGCGAGCCAGGGCGGAGGCCCCGCCGGCGGCGCGATGATTTGGGTCGCGGTGAAGATGGCGAAGAAGTGCCAGGCGATCAACAGGCTGATGCCGACCAGTCGATAGCCCGGAGGCGCTGCGCTGAGGAGGGCGGCGAACACCGCGACGAGCGTGAACAGGTTCAGCAGCGCCGACATCGAATCGGCAGACTTCTCGAGCGCGAAGGAGCCGATGAACGTGGCAGCGGCAGCGAGGAGCCACCAGACAGAGGTCGTGAAGGTGTTCTCGATCGCCGACCGCGTTTTCGACAGGTGCAGCGCCAGCCCCACGCCCACGCAGAGTAACCCCACGCTGACAAGGATTGCGGTGAGCGTCGGGGCGACTTGGACCTTCGTCATGCTGGCGATCCAGCCCAGCGCGGTGATACCCAGTCCGGCGTAGATCACCGGCGCGGGGGACAGCCAGGGCGCGTCCATCTCCGCGAGCGCTTCCGAATCGAGATGCGACATGGACTCTTCTCCGCAGCGGCTTGCCTTCTCGGGCTGGGCAAGGATGTCCTACGATAACTCGGCTATCCACGCAATCTAGCCAAGATGAGGAAAATCTACCAGGCGGACCGGATAAATGGCCAGCATGATCCGTTTTTTGGGACCGATCGTCATCGGCTCTCGCTGGAAGGCTCTACCACTTCCACAAAGCCGTCCCCCAGCTCAACCCCGCGCCGTAGCCGCTGAGGATGAGCCGCGAGCCGGAAGCGATGAGGCCGGCGCGGCGGGTCTCGTCGAGGGCGATGGCGGCGGAGGCGGCGGAAGTGTTGCCGTAACGCTCGAGGTTGGTGATGACGCGCGAGCGCGGGACGTGGAGGACATCCAGGGCGGCGTTGATGATGCGGCGGTTGGCCTGGTGCGGGATGTAGAGGTCGATGTCGAGTGGGCCAAGGCCGGCGTCGGTGAGGACATCGTTGATGGTGTCCGACAGTATCGTGACGGCCCAGGTGAAAACCCCGCGCCCGTCCATGACGAGGTAGTGGGCACCCGCCTCGAGTAACTCTGGAGTGGGCGGGAATCGGCTGCCGCACGCTTTGCGATAGAGGAGGTCGCCCCCGGAGCCGTCCGACCCCATGCAGTAGCTGACAAGCCCCTGATCGGGCCGACCAGCGGCGACAAGGACGGCACCGCTGCCGTCGCCGAGCAACGGGAACGTCTTGCGGTCCTTGGGGTTGCTGACGCGCGACATGCAGTCGCCGGCGATCACCAGGGCCAAATCGCTCGTACCCGCGCGGACCGCAGAGGCCGCCATCACCAGGCCGTAGATGAAGCCCGAACAGCCGGCGCTCAGGTCGAAGGCGGGGCAGTTCAGGCCGAGGGCATTCTGGACGATGGAAGCAGTCGCCGGAAAGCTCATGTCCGGCGTGACCGTTGCGAGGACGAGGAGATCGACGCTGCTGGGATCGATGAGGCCGGCCTCGAGGCAGCGTCGACCCGACTCGATGCACAGGTCACTCGTCGCCTGGTCCGGTGCCGCGTGCCGGCGTTCGCGAATTCCGGTTTGCTTCACGAGCCACTCGGAGTCGCACTCGGGCATCTGCTCCTGGAGGACGGCATTCGTAACGATCTTCTCAGGTAGATAACTGCCCGTGGATAGGATTCGAACCCCCATGAGGGACCGGCAACGGGGACGATTGGTCGCCGGATTCTCGCTGGTCATCGAACCCCCTCTGCCGCTCGGGCATCGTGTCCCGATACATCCTCTCCCTGTAATGTAGAAGGGTGATGCAACCTTGCACCACCCAATTCCGCTACACGCTCGAGGTAATTGTAGGCATCCGAAGGGCATTTGGGTAGGGCATGCTCGATCATTCAGCCGTAGGAGAATGTCCGACGGAGGAGGTGGGTAAGCTAGGTAGTGCAGCGATCTTCTCCGTATCACTTCGCAGGCAACTTCTTGGTCCCAACCTTGGTGATGCCCTTGCGGTCGAAGGTCGCTATCGAGTAGCCGAAGCCCTCGCCGCCGATGAGCGTCGAGATCGCGTTGATCTCGAGCGTACCTTCGTCGAGCGTTGCCGAGATGCGGGGGTAGTTGGGGCCGGAGGCGAGGGTTACGACGACGACCTCTTTCGTGAAGTCGATCTCGGGCAGCTTCTCGTCCGTGCGCCACGCCTTCCAGAGTTTCTCGAACTCCTTGGCTTCGACGATGAAGCCGTCCTTCGGCGCGAGCTTCTTCTGGGTGTCGTCCTTCATGACGCCCGTCCAGTCCTTGTTGGGTTTGACGGCCTTCGGCTCGGCGTGGGCGAGTCCCACGGCGGAGAGTACGAGGCAGGACGCGAGCAGGGTTCGCATGGGGTGTTCCTCCATCGGGTGGTTGAAAGACTTAACTTCGCACGAGCACCTGGTAGCGCTCGCGGAGATTCTTGCTGATCGGCCCCGGCTTGCCGTTGCCGATGACTCGGCCATCGACTTTGACGACGGAGATGATCTCCGCGCCGGTCCCTGTCAGGAAGAGTTCGTCGGCGGTGTAGACATCGTGGCGCGTCAAGGCCATCTCCTGGACCGTGACCCCCGACGCCTCGGCGAGGTCGATCACGGTGTTCCGCGTCACCCCCTCGAGGATGCCCGCGCTGATCGGGGGGGTGCGCAGCAGGCCATGCTTGACCAGGAAGAGGTTGTCGGCCGTACACTCGGCGACCTCGCCCAGGTGGTTGAGCATGATCGCCTCGGGGACGCCGGCGCGGGTCGCCTCGATCTTGGCGAGGATGTTGTTGAGGTAGTTCAACGACTTGACGCGCGGGCTGATCGTGTTGGGGTGGCTGCGGATGATCGACGACGTGATGACCTCCATGCCCTCGTCGTACATCTTCGGCGGATACAAGCTGATGTCATCGACGATGATGATGACCTGCGGCCTGCCGCACTTTTCCGGGTCCAGCCCGAGCGTGCCCTCGCCGCGCGTTATGACGAGGCGGATGTAGCCGTCGATCTTCTTGTTCGCCTCGACGGTGCGCAACACCTCGGCGATGACCCGGTCGCGCGGCCAGGGGATGTCGAGCAGGAGGTGCAGCGCGCTCTCGTAGAGCCGTTCGACGTGTTCGTGCAGTCGGAAGACCTTGCCGGAGTAGACGCGGATGCCCTCGAACACGCCATCGCCGTAGAGTAACCCGTGGTCGTAGACGCTGATCTTGGCGGCAGACTTATCGACGAGATCGCCGTTGAGATTGACCTGGGGCATGCTTTTCCTCAGATGTTCGTTGTCAGATGTTCGACTCGTCGCGGCTCACCGTGACACAAGGGTCAACGACCGGCGCTCCCCTAAACTTCGACTGTGGAAGCAGCCGAAGCGATAGGAGAGGTTGGCCATGCAAGAGAGTACGTTTTCCGATGCAGATGTTCGAGCCATTATGCACGAACGCTATCATCATCCCGATCCGCGTGTGCTTTGGCCATCCAGCGGTGCCTCGACGATCTGCCTTCCATGCACAAGGCCACTAGGGACACCCTTCTCACCCACAAATTCCAGACTTCTGGGAATGGGTCACTCATCGCCGCGTGAAGGATAACCTCCAGCAACCTCACCTCATCATCCGGGGCACCGGCTGGGAGGAGATGACCTGGGTCAGGCGAGAGTCGAATCTCAGGTGTCGGCAGGCAAGCCATTCGGCGAATGCTGCCCGCTCTTTCGTGACCTCACTCATCGGTACATTCCTCCCGCTGCACAATAAAGGGAATGAGGCGGGGTTTTCATCCTGTTCATTATGGAAATTCGGAGAGGGAAGAGCAAATCTCTCTCGTCCCGATCGTCATCGGTTGTAGCAATGGATTCGCATAGGGAGTAAATCCCTGCGTTGTACCTGGTACGAACTCCACCCTTTCAGACACGCCCCCCTCGACGACTTGGTACAATAACCTCGACCAGCCGCCCTCATCGAAATTGGACGCGAGGCACAGAAGAGGCCATGTTCACTCTGACGATCAACGGCGAGTCGCGGCAACTGTCGCAGGCGTGCAGCGTCGCGGAACTATTGTCCACCCTCGGCCACGACCCGCGCAAGGTGGCCGTCGAAGTCAATGAGGATGTCGTGCCCAGGGCGAGCCACGGAGAACATCGCTTGGCCCCGGAGGATCGCGTCGAGATCGTCACGCTCGTCGGCGGCGGTTCGGGCGAGCCGACGGACACGCCGCTCGTCGTCGGCAAGTTCCGATTCGCGAGTCGGCTCATCACGGGCACGGGCAAGTTCCCGACGTATGACCTCATGCGCGACTGCATGACGGCGAGTGCCTGCGAGGTCACGACGGTGGCCGTCCGCCGCGAGCGCCTCATTGACAAGGAAGGCCGATCGATCCTCGACTACCTCGACCTCGGGAAGCTCACGATCCTCCCGAACACGGCAGGTTGCTTCTCGGCGGAGGATGCCGTCCGGCACGCCCGGCTGGCGCGAGAACTCCTCAGCAACCTCGGCAATCCGGGGGCCGACTGGGTCAAACTGGAGTGCCTCGCGGACACCAAGACCCTTTTGCCCGACCCCATCGGGACGCTGAAGGCGACCGAGAAGCTCGTCGCCGAGGGGTTCACGGTCCTCGTCTACTCGAGCGACGACCCGATCCTGGCAAAGCACCTCAAGGCCGCCGGGGCGGCGAGCGTCATGCCCGCCGGCAGCCCGATCGGGAGCGGACAGGGGATCCTCAACCCGAACAACATCCGCATCATCCTGGAATACCTCAAGGACGGCGACCCGGACTATCCGGTCATCGTGGACGCAGGCGTCGGAACGGCGTCGGACGTATCGACGGCGATGGAGCTGGGCTGCGACGGCGTCCTGCTGAACACGGCAATCGCGCACGCCCGCGACCCGGTGCGGATGGCCCACGCCATGCGGCACGCCTGCGCCGCCGGTCGGCTCGCGTTCCTCGCGGGCCGCATCCCGCGCAAGCTCTACGCGACGGCGTCGAGTCCGTGGGAGGGCCGCATCGCGCCGACGGGGACGTGAGTCGATTGGCCGGTGTCATTCAGGCTGAACCTGGGAGGATCATTCCCGAAATTGTTTCGAGCCGGTCCTCGAAGAGGAAGAGAATGCAGAGTGAGAAGCTACGGAACGATCGCGGTTGCCCTCACGATCTCGGCCTATGTGGTCTTTACGGTAATCTATGCGGTGCGAGATCGGCGGCGATGGAGGGCGGAGCGATTGCGTCGCGAAAATTCCCCCATCGAGGACCAGATTACTGCAATGATCAGAGGCAGCCGCGCTGACGCCTCAGAAACCATCAAGCGTCTCGAAGAGTGGGATCCCCCCGGCCCGAGGGAGAGTTATCGGGCAACGAGGGTTTCTGCACCGAATCATGTTCAGCGATGGCGAGGTTCTCGAAATCCCCTTTTCGACGTTCAACGAGGTCGAGTTCTCGCTCGCCGACGGGCCAAGCATGCCGGAACTATCGGGCACGCCACGCTGAGCGTCGGTCCGACC
>JANXSH010001284.1 GCA_025356615.1 Planctomycetia bacterium
CGCGTCGACGTGCCCGGCTCGACGTTCGCCTTCGACCTCGCAGGCCGGCAGATACGGTATCTGAGCATCACGCCCAAACGCGACGAGGTCATCAGCCGAATCGACCTCGTCAAGGGCACCGACCGCACCGCCCCGGTGGTGATGGCGGTCACGGTCGAGACTAAATGAATACTAATTTATTCGCAGATTGCGCAGATTACATAGATTAATGCAATTGAAATGTTTTGCCTTATCTGCGTAATCTGCGCAATCTGCGGATAAACATTTTTAGGATAGAGGCCATGCGACACCCCACCCCCCGCTCCTACCTCCTCCTCGGTCTCGCCCTCTCCGCGCTCGCGGCCCTGTCCGCCCAGTCGGCGGACAAGAAGGCACCCACGTTCACCGCCGAACAGGTTCTGTTCTACGAGAAGCAAGTCCTCCCGATCCTGAAGGAGAACTGCTACAAGTGCCACGCCTCGAGTTCCAAGAAGATTCGCGGAGAGTTCCTCCTCGACAGTCGAGCTGCCCTCCTCAAGGGAGGCGAACTCGGGCCGGCGATCGACCTCGGAAAGCCCACCGATAGCGCGCTCGTCAAGTCGTTGCACTTCACCGAAGACCCGAAGATGCCTCCCGCCGGCAAGCTGCCCGCCGCGAAGATCGACATCCTCACGCGCTGGGTGGCGATGGGCGCGCCGTACTCGACCGGCAACGAGGTGATCGTCAAGACGCCCGAGCGGCACAAGATGGAGATCACCGACAAGGACCGCGACTGGTGGGCCTATCGCCCGATCCGTCGGCCCGATCTGCCGAAGGTGAAAGACACCTCCTGGGTGCGCAATCCGCTGGACACGTTCATCCTCGCCAAGCTTGAGGAGAAGGGGATGAAGCCCGGCGACCCCGCCGACCGGGTCGCCCTGGCGCGGCGAGTCACCTACGACCTGACCGGCTTGCCGCCGACACCGGAGCAGATCGACGCCTTCGTCGCCGACACGCGGCCCGACGCCTACGAGCGTCTCGTCGATGCCCTCCTGGCAAGCCCGGCTTACGGCGAGAAGTGGGGGCGACACTGGCTCGACCTCGTGCGCTTCGCCGAAACCAACGGGTATGAGCGCGACGGCACCAAGCCTTATGCGTGGCGCTTCCGTGATTATGTCGTGCGGAGTTTCAACGCCGACAAACCTTACGACCGCTTCGTCCGCGAGCAGTTGGCAGGCGACGAGATGCCTGGCGACGACCCCGACAGCGTCATCGCAACGGGATACTACCGCCTCGGCGTGTGGGACGACGAACCCGCCGACCGCAAGCAGGCCCGCGCCGACGAAATCGACGATTGGGTGGCGACCACCGGCCAGGTGTTCCTGGGCATGACGCTCAACTGCGCCCGCTGTCACGACCACAAGAAAGACCCCATCCCGCAGACCGACTACTACCGCCTCGTCGCCTTCTTCCAGGACGTGCGCGAGTACAACAACGACAACAACCCGCGCCATGCATCGAACCTTACGGACATCAGCGCGGCGACGCACCGGAAAACGTATGAGGCCGAGATGCTGCGTCGCGGCATTCGCCGGGACGAGTTGACGGCCACGATGCTGAAGGTCGAGGAGGAGGCCATCAAGATGATGCCCGCCGAGGAGCAGCGCGCCGCCGAGGGGCCGGACCGGCCACAGGTGTTGCGTCGGCTCAAGGGCTACCTCAGCGTGGAGAAGATGAAGGCCTATCGAGACCTCGAGCGGCAGCGGACGACGCTCGACAAGTTGCCGGCCCCGTCCCAGACTCTGGCGCTGTCCGTCGCGAACTGCCTCACACGCCCGCCCGTCACGAACCTGATGCTCCGCGGCAGCCCGCACGCCCTCGGCGCGCGGGTCGAGCCTGGCTTCCCCGTCGTGCTGAACTACCCCGAGCCGAAGATCCCCGAGCCAGCGAAGAAGGCGCGGAGCAGCGGCCGGCGCTCCGTCCTCGCCGACTGGATGGGCCGCAAGGACAACCCGATGACGCCGCGCGTCCTCGCCAACCGCCTCTGGCAGTTCCACTTCGGGCGCGGCATCGTCGGCTCGTCGAACGACTTCGGCAAGCTCGGCGAGTTGCCGACGCACCCCGAATTGCTCGACTGGCTCGCCGCCGAACTGACCGATGGCGACTGGCAACTCAAGCGCCTCCACCGGCTCCTCTTGCTCTCCAGCACCTACCGCCTTTCGTCCAGGGCGGTGCCCGAGAACATGGCGCGCGACCCGGCCAATAACCTCTGGTGGCGCGTCCCGATGCGTCGGCTCACCGCCGAGGAAGTGCGCGACTCGATCCTCACGGCGACGGGCCAACTCAGCCGGACGATGACCGGCCCCGGCGTCTACCCGACGATCCCCAAGGCGGTCTTCGCGGGCCAGTCCGTGCCCGGCAGCGGTTGGGGCAAGTCGTCCCCCGAGGAGCAGGCACGGCGGAGCATCTACGTCCACGTCAAGCGTTCGCTCCTGGTGCCGATCCTCCAGAACCACGACGCCGCCGACACCGACACCACCTGCGCGGTGCGCTACACGACGACCGTCCCGACGCAGGCGCTCGCCATGTTCAACGGCGAGTTCACCCACGAACAGGCCCGCGTGTTCGCCGCCCGATTGATGGGCGAATCGCCGAACGACCTCGCCAGCCAGGTGCGCCGCGCCATTCGTCTGACGACGGGGCGCGCCCCTGGGAAGGACGAAGTGCGGCGCGATGTCGCCTACATCGCCGAGACGAAGGCCGAGAGCAAGCTCGACGACAAGACGGCGCTGGCGCTGTATTGTTTGCTGGCGCTGAACGCGAATGAGTTTATGTATTTGGATTGAGGGCCACGAAGCCCACCCATTGCAATGGGTGGGCTTACGAGCGCCTCTCATCATAAAGGATCACCCCAATGACTCGACATAATTTCTGCGGACGCACCCGGCGCGAGTTCCTCTGGGAGACCGGCGCGGGGTTCACGGGCCTCGGCCTCACCGGGATGCTCGCCGCCGACGGCTTCTTCGACAACGCAGCTCAGGCGACGACCACGAAGTCCGCCTTCATCAACCCGATGGCACCGAAGAAGCCGCACTTCGCCCCGAAGGCGAAGTCGGTCATCTTCCTGTTCATGTACGGCGGGCCGAGCCACATCGACACGTTCGACTACAAGCCGAAGCTCTACCCGCTCGACGGCAAGACGATCGAGGTCAAGACCTTCGGGCGAGGCGGCAAGAAGAACCAAGGCCGCGTCGTCGGCCCCAAGTGGAAGTTTTCGCCCTACGGCAAGTGCGGCAAGATGATCTCGGACCTCTTCCCGAACCTCGGGACGTGCGCCGACGACATGGCGTTCGTCCACTCGATGTACGCCGAGTCGCCGATCCACGGCTCGGCCATGCTGATGATGAACTCGGGCCGAATCTTAAGCGGCAACCCGTGCCTCGGCTCGTGGGCGACCTACGGCCTGGGCAGCGTCAACGAGAACCTGCCCGGCTTCGTCGTCATGCTCGACAAGACGGGTGGCCCCATCAGCGGCGCGAAGAACTGGGCGAGCGGCTACATGCCTGCGGCGTATCAGGGCGTCACCGTCAAGGCATCGGGCACGCCCATTCACAACCTCGAGATGCCCCAGGGCATGACGACGGCGATGCAGCGCAAGCTGCTGGACCACCTGCGCGAGAAGAATACCGAGCATAGCGCGACTCGCGCCGACAACAGCGAACTGAGCGCCCGCATCGCGTCGTATGAGCTGGCTTTCAAGATGCAGACGCACGCCCCCGAGGCGGTGGACTTCACCAAGGAGGACAAGAAGACGCTCGACCTGTACGGCATCAACGAGAAGAGGACCGACGACTTCGGTCGCAAGTGCCTACTCGCCCGGCGGCTCGTCGAGCGCGGCGTGCGCTTCATCCAGGTCTACTCCGGCGGGTCGCACAACGACGACAACTGGGACGCCCACGGCGACCTCGTGAAGAACCACACCAAGCACGCCGGCGACACCGACAAGCCGGTCGCCGCCCTGCTCAAGGACCTCAAGGCGCGCGGCCTGCTCGACTCCACGCTCGTCGTCTGGGGCGGCGAGTTCGGCCGCCAGCCGACGGCGGAGTACAACGCCGGGACGGGCCGCGACCACAACGCCGCCGGCTTCACGATGTGGCTCGCGGGCGGCGGCATCAAGGGCGGCACCAGCGTCGGCAAGACGGACGACCTCGGCAACGACGCCGTCGAGAACCGCTACCACGTCAAGAACCTGCACGCCACGATCCTGAACCAGATGGGCCTCGACCCGAACAAGCTGTCGTACTTCTACGGCGGCCTCGATCAGAAGCTCGTCGGCGTCGAGGGGGCGGAGCCGATCAAGCAGATCATCTGAGGTGCGATCCACTCACGCGATGCGGAGGACACGGCACGTCTCCTCGTAGCTCTTCTCCAGTTCGAGCGGGACGGCGAGGTCATCGGCCAACCACAAGGGCAACGTCGGCAACGGTTGCCCGGGCGTCAGGGCGTGCGCCCAAGTCTGGAGGATGCCGCCCTTGTCCGTTTCCGTCCATCGACACGACGCCACATACACCGCAGAGGGATCAGGCCCGAGCGACGGATCGTTCCGGTCGATCAACTCCAGGAGATCAGCGTACAAGTTGAACTGGCGCAGGGTCACGAGATCGACGATTACCACCGACACCCGTTGCTGCAAGAGCGCGGCACACTTGGCGACGAAGACGCGCCGGTGTTCGGGCCGATCCTTGTTCGCCGGACTGACGATTTCCACCGCGGCAACGAGCCGTCGCTCTCGCTCCACGTCGTAGACGCGAATCTCGTATTCGTCGATCTCCCGTCCGAGATGAACGTGAGGCGAGGCAACGTAACCCTTCGGCAACTTGTCGAACAGGCCGAGGACGATCATCGCCGGCCATTGACCGTGGAATCCATCCCAAGAAGCTCGCTTACTCAGTGGCGCTCGGAAATGGTCGCGAAACGGCATGGCTCATTCCTCCTGATCGCCATTCTACCACCAAGAAGCAGCCGGGCTAGGTCGTTCGGGTTGACTACGGAAGTAGGCAAATGAGAGGCGCTGCCCCAAGCCCAGCGATTGCAATCGCTGGGCTTCGCCTACTTCCATAGTCACACCCAGGTCGTTCTCCCGCGCCCTGGTATAACATCCAGGGTGGGTAGACGTTTCTCTCTTCGCCCGCCGAGGCCGACCGATGCCAAGCCCTTTCCCCGGAATGGACCCGTATCTCGAAGCCCACTGGCGCGACATCCACGCGAGGCTCATCATCTACGCCAGCGACGCGCTCCAGGGTGTCCTCCCTCGGTCGCTACGCGCCCACGTCGAGGAGAGAGTCATCCAGCAACCTCTCCAGGGGATTGTCGATCTTCCGCGGTTGGGGACGCAGGTCCAAGCGGGCTTTGCCGTGGCAGGTCCGATTTTGTTCGAAACCGAGCCCGAATTCGTCACCGAAACCTTCCTCGAGATCATCGACCGCGAGAGCGGCAATCGCGTCGTAACGATGATCGAGTTCCTCAGCCCGAGCAACAAGTCCCCCGGCGCGAACCGCGAGCAATACCTCCGCAAGCAACAATCCGTCTGCTGCTCCGACACGAGCCTCGTCGAGATCGACCTGAACCGATTCGGAACCCATTTCCTCCCCTTCGATCTGCGTCACCTCGCGCGAGAGAAACGCACGTCCTATAGGGCCAGCGTCCGCCGACCGGCAAAAGGGGGAGCCGCTGAGGTATACTCGATGCCGCTGTGGGAACGTCTGCCGATCATGAAGATCCCGCTCCGCCCAGACGACGCCGATGTCCCACTCGACTTACAAGCGTTAGTCGATCAGTGCTACCGTAACGGCGGCTACGAGGGCACGCTGAACTACGCCATCGACCCCGACCCGCCGCTGTCCGGCGCGGACGAGGAGTGGGCCGACGTATACCTGCACGAGAAGGGGCTTCGGCCCCAAAAGAAGCCGCCCCGACCCAAGCGGAAGCCGAAGTCGCGATGAGCCGATCGAGCAGATCATTCGAGGGGCTGATCGCACCGGCTAGCCGCCTCGTGGTATACGAGGGCAACGCCCACGCGCCGAACGAGAGCCTCCACGAGGGCGACGGGAAGCCGCTGACGCACTCCATCAAGCACCAATTCGCCACTCTCGGGAGACGAAGCAGTGACCAAACGAGAAAGGGGACCACACCCGCTCCAAGCGGGCGCGATCCCCGGAACTCCGTTCGACCGGGTTACTGGCCGAAGGTGACGTTCGAGGTCTCGTTCGCGAGAACCTTGATCTTCTGGGTCTGCTCGACGGGCTTGCCGTTCTGCATCCAGGTCGCCTTGACCTGGTAGGTGTAGCTCTTGCCTGGGGTGAGTACGGGCGAAGCAAACGTGCGCTCCTCGCCGGTCTTCGTGGTCGCCTCGCCACCGATCCAGACCTTGGCATCCGCCGTTACGAATACGCGGATGATCGCCGAGTTGTCTTGTGGTGGGGCGTAGTATCCGCTCTGCCTCTGCGTATTGTCCTGCTGAGCGGAAGGATCGATATACGTCACGTTCGGGACGTTTCCCTGACTGTAGGAAGGGCCGTAGTTGGGATAGGTGCTGTATGGGGCAGAGGCGTAGCCGGAGTTGTACCCACCGTAGCCGCCGTAGCCATAGCCGCCCAGCCCGTAGCCGCCGTAGCCATAGCCACCATATCCGTAGCCGCCGCGGTATCCACCGCCGCCGTGGTATCCACCGCCACCGCCGTGACCACCGCCACCGCCGTGACCACCACCGTGACCGCCACCGCCGCCGTGACCACCGCCTCCACCGCCGCCGTGGCCAGCGAAGATCGCGGCGGTCGGCCACAGGAAGGACGCCAAAGCAACCAGAGACAGGGAGAGGAGTTTGCAACGAGACATATCGACCTCCGAATGGAGAGGTAGGAGCAGCGGGGCAAATCGGAAGCACCCGAGGAGGACGATCTTCCCTTCGAGCAAGGATTCCGAGAACCATCGGCCCCAAACGCATCACCCCTATATTCTACCCAGGCGGCAGAACGGGCACACGAAAATAACGACGAATAAGGTTCATTAAGCCCAGGTTTACCCGAACGCCTCGCCACTTGGAGCCGATACTCCGATCATAAGGGCAGTTCTGGTCCCCCACCGGATCCAGGGCGGCGTCCTCTGCGATCTCGGCCCCGGAGTACCTCGGAGCATGATATAGGTAGCGTTGTTCCTAGAATCGCTCTGCTCCCAAATGGAGACACATCGATGGTCTTCTGGAAACAACTAGCCTTGATGGCCCTGACCCTGGCAGCGGTGGCCGCGACGACGCCGGTCGCGAATGCTGGCTATCACGGTCGAGGGGGTTACTATCGCCCGTACTACGGCGGCTACAGTGGCTACTACGGCTACCCTGTAGTAGGCGTCGTCATCGTGCCGCGTCCGGTGATCATCGTCCAGCAGCCGGTAGTCGTCGGCGCTCCCCTCGTGGCGGTTCCCGGTCCTTCCGCCTACCCGCCAGCTCTGACACCCGTTTCGCCAATACCTCCTGCCCAACTCCGTGTCGCTCCGGTGCCGGACCCGGAAACGCCGCGAGTTCCTTGATCGCCAGAACTTCCCCATGCGCTCTGCTTGTAGGAGAGGAGCGCATGGGGAGGTGTTCACATCGTTGTCACCCACAACATCCCGACCAGTAGGACCAGTAGGGCCAAGTCAGCCCCAACCCGACCACCAGTAGCACGCCCACGGCGGCGGCGCGGAGCATCGTCGTCGCGTAGCCGCGCGTCAGATCCTCGAGGCGCAGGTAGCCCGTCACGACGAGCAACACCGCGAGCAGCCCGGCCAGGATTCGGCCGGCGATCAGGTGCCGGTCACTCATTTGCTGCTGTCGGACGACGCGAGAGACCTCTTGCAGATACGTCCGATTCACGCGGACATGATATTGCGCGACGAGCAGGCGCTGGTCATCGACGATCGGCCCGACGGCGGGTTCGCCGATGCTGCGAACCACCCCCACGCTGACGAGATAGTCCGGGTCGAGAACCTCTTTGCTCGGACGCCAGAAGGTGCCCAACTTCTCGGCGAGTTGCTGGCGGACTCGCTCTTGCGCTTTCTCGAGGGCGCGCTCGCGGGCCGCCACCGCATCGAGGCCGTAGCCCTTGACGATGTCCTCCTCCCGGTCGGGAGGCGTCTCCGCCTGGGCCTTCACGGCGCGGGTCGGGGGTTTGCGGTTGGCCCCCTCGGATCGAAGGCCGACCAGGCCCGCACACAGCCCGGCGAGTACCAGGAGTCCCACCCAAATCGAACGCATGGTCCAGTCTCCTCTTCGGTGGTCCTCAAGCATATTTCAAACGCACACGACGGGCCGGGCTTGGGGGCGGCTGGTCCCACGGGCTAACGAGTTGGACGATCGTCGCCGACATGACCAGAACGAGCGCCGCCATGCCCGGCCAGGGCTGGTGCGGCGGGCGGATGAGCAGCAGCAGCACCGCGCCCCAGAAGCCCGCGCCGAGGATCGGCGCGAAGCTGAAGCGCTGCGCCCGGCGGCGGTTCGTCATCCGCCACCAGCGGAGGACGAAGAACGCCAAGGCGTAGTAGCTGAAGTAGGTCGCCTCGATGGCGACATCGCGAGGGAACAACTTGACGACGAGGTCCGACCCCTCGTCGAAACGGTACGACCGGCCCGGCGTCCAGCCGTCGAGCCAGCACGCCAGCAGGCCGACGACCCCGCCGAGGCCGAGCATGACCAGCCGCCTCGTCCACGAGTCGCCGCGCCGCTCGGTCCAGAGCTTCGCCGGGATGAGGATGGCCCAGGACGCCGCGATCGTCAGGAAGAACAGCGTCGTAAGGCGGGTAAACTCGGAGCCGGAATACTGATCGGGCCGCAGCGCCACCCACAACGCCGTCGCCAGCCCCGAGAACGCCACGGTGACGGCCATCGACCAGGACAATTCCATCCACTGCTGCCGCCCGGACACCGCAGGCAGCGCCGTCAGGATCGGCTCATCGGCGGGGGCGGCGACGCGCTCCGTAGTCTGGGCCGGAAGCGGGAGCGGCGGCGGAGCGGATCGGGCCGGCTGCTTCTTCTTCTGACCGACCGCCTCGACATCGCGGGCCATCTCGGTCATGCTGGCGTAGCGGTAGACGGGGTTCTTCGTCAGCGCCTTGCTGACGACGGCGACCCACTCCGTCGGCACCCGCGCCAGGTCGGGCGGGCTGGTGAGGTGCTTCATGAGGATCTCGCCGGCGCTCTCGCCGTCGAACGGCACCCGGCCCGTGACCATCTCGTAGAGGATGACGCCGGCGGCGTAGGTGTCGATCTGGCGGTTGTAGTTGCCCGTCGAGATCTCGGGGGCCATGTAGTGGACGGTGCCGATCGACTGCGTCTGGGCGGTCCGCTGGCTCGTGCTGATCGACTTCGACAGGCCGTAGTCGCAGACCTTGATCGTGCCGTTCTCGATGAACACGTTGGCGGGCTTGAGGTCGCGGTGGACGATGCCGTGGTCATGGAGGTAGGCGACCGCGCGGGCCAGCGCGAGGAACCACTCGCGGGCCAGCTCCATCGGCAGGCCGCCGGGGTGGCGCGAGAGGACGACGTTGAGCGGCTCGCCCGCGACGTACTCCATCACGACCCAGGGGTTGCCCTCGGCGTCGGTCCGCAGGTCGTAGAGCGAGACGAGGTTGGGGTGCTTGAGGTTGAGGCACTGCACGACGCCGCGCAACTCGATCTTCGAGTCGCCGCGGACGAGCTTGAGCGCGACCTCCTTGCCGCCGTCGCTGATCGCGAAGTACACCTCGCCGAAGCCGCCCTTGCCGACCCCACGCTTGATCGTGAAGCCCTCGAGAGGCCGTTGACCGGAACCGTAGCTGAACTTCATTACATCCTCCTCGCGGCAGAACGTCAGTCAGGTGGCGGACTCGATGGCAAAGCTGATGTCGTCCCCCGAGACGCTGGCGTCGGGGGGGAGCATCGTTCGGCCGTTGCATTTCATGCCGTTGACGAGCATCGTCGCGGACGCCCGCAGGCCGAGGCCGTCCCGGTGGCGGAACAGCACGAGGGGCTTGTCCCGATCGGGGATCACGACGTGCGACTGGGGCGACCCGCCCAGGACGAGCGTCTCGGCCATGAGCAGCACGCCCTCGACGGAGGTCGGCAGGCGGTGCCCGCTGACGAGGTCCAGCCGGGCCGACCCACTGCCGGGCACGGGCAACAGGAACTGGAACTGGCACGACGAGCCGAGCGTCACGCGGTCCCCCGGCTGGAGTAAGGCGCGGGTGACGGCGACGCCGTTGACGAGGATCGGCCGGACCGCCTCGACGACGTAGCCTTCGGCGTCGCGGGCCAGGGTCGCGTGCAATCGCGACACGTCGGCGACGATCGGCACATCGACGCGCGCCCCCGGCAGCGCCTGGCCGAACGTGAGTCGATTCCCGAGACAGACGAGATAGCCGCCCACGCCGTCGATCCACAGGAAGAAGCGCGGCGGCGCGGTCTCGGTCGGGACGCCGTTCTCGTCGGGGCCGGGGTGCGGTGCCGTCACGGGTTCGAGCGCGCGCCAGGCGCGGTTGCGGAGCGCCCGCGCCTCGGCGTGCTGAGGCGCGGCGGCGAGGACTTGTTCGGACAGTTCGACGACCGCTTGCCACGCTTCCCGTCGCCCGGCGTCGTGCAATCGCATGAGCAGATCGGGGAACGTCGCTTGGTGTCGAGCGAGGTCGGCCCGGAACCCTTCGAGTCGGACGTTGACGCCGAGGAGCCGGCCCGCCTGAGAGGCGGCTTCCGTGGCGAGGCTGAAGTCGCCCCGCGCGGCCAACTCTCGCGCCCGCAGCCAGTCGCGGAGACCTTCTTCGAGGACGCCCAACTCCGGGGCGTGGACGTTGCGTTGGCGCAGGCGAGTGACGACCTCCTCGGCCCCGCTGAGGTTCCCCGCCTGGAGCGCGGCGCGGGCCTCGGTGACGCCGAGCGCCGCGAGCGACTGCCGCAGTCGATCGCCGGCGCGAACCGTCGTGCCGAGTTTTTCCGCCGCCATCAGGTCCGCCCAGGCGGCCTCGGCGTCCTCATTCTGGAAGTGGCGCTCGCCGCGCTCGACGTGGACTCGGCCCAGGTCGAGCAGCAGCGAACTGACCTTGCGGTGGTTCCGCACGGCGGGCAACTCCAGCAGGCGCAGCGCCTCATCGAGCCGCCCCGTCCGGAGCGCCTCCTGAGCCTGCCGCAGAGTCATCCACGCGAAACCGAACATTCATCAACTCCAAATCGATCGAAGGTAGGGTGGGTCGAGCAACGCGAGGCCCACCGTTGCGGGTCGCCCCTTTGGTGGGCCTCGCTCCGCTCGACCCACCCTACGTTCTGTCGTTACTTCCCGCCGACGATTTCCTTCTTGGGGGCGTCGCCGAAGCGGGTCTCGATGAAGCTGTCGGTTTCCTTGGTCTGCTGCGTCTTGCGCTCGTCGGCCTGCGGGACGCGCAGCTCGCCGCGCAGCTTGCGCGACTCCTTGAGAACGTCGATCCGGTCGCGGACGCTCTCCATGTCCTTGCGGATCTTGCGGTAGCCCGCGTCGTCGATCGACGACTCGCTCGACGCCTGGGCCTGGCGCTCCTCGGCGAGGAGGGTTTCGAGTTGCTGGAGGTCCGAGGTCATCTGGTTGCGGTTGGCCAGCAACTCGTTCAGCTTCTTCTTCTCGAGCGTCAGGTGACGACGCTTCGCGGCGATCGTGTCTTCTCTGCTCTTGAGGTTGTCCTCGGCCGCCTTGAAGGCCTGCGCGTCGATGCGGAGGTCGTCGCGGGTGTAGCGGCTGCCGCCGAAGACGACGAACGTCGAGTCGCCCATGTCCTTGCGGAGGTCGCGGAGTCGGCCTTCCTCGAGGACGAGGTTGGCCTTCAGCTTGACGACCTCGCGCTCCATCTTCAGGAGATCGACGGTCATGCAGGCGACCTTGTCTAGATGCTTCTCGTCGTCCTTCTGGAGGTTCTTCACCTCCATCCTGAGCCGCTCGATCTCGTCCTCGGCCGGTACCGCCGCCTTGGCCCAGTCGCGGACCTTGCAGGCGTTCATCCGGAAGTGGCTGCCGAGCCACGTCCCCTTGACCACGACCAGGGCGACGACGACGGCCACCGCCGCGATCAATACTTTCTTGCACATGATGCGGATCCCCTTGTCCTGAATGAGAGTCACGTTTGCGGAAGGGACCGATGGCGCAGGTCGCTCCGCCCTGTAATTGTATTCGCCGGCCACGCGCGGAGATTTTTCCGAAGGCGCGGATTGGGAGGAATCGGCCCCCATCCGCGCTTCTCATCCGGGGCCGTGGTTCGTTATAATGTCCGTATCGAGACCGACTTCGGAGCTTTCATGAACATCCTCCAGCCGCCCCTGAAAATTGTCCAATATCCGCACCCCGCGCTGCGCCACGAGGCGAGGCCGTTGACCGCGATCGACGACCAGAAGCGCCACGTCGCCGCCGCCATGCTGGATTTGATGTACGAACAGAACGGTCTCGGCCTCGCCGCGCCCCAGGTCGGCCTGCCGTTCCAGATGTTCGTCGTCAACTACACCGGCGACCCCGCCGAGAAGGAGTTCGAGGGCGTCTACATCAATCCGGTTATTTTGGAGAAAGAAGGCTCGGTGGAGGGGGATGAAGGCTGTCTGAGCTTTCCCCTCCTCTTCCGCAAGGTCCGCCGCGCTCGGATCGTGCGAGTCCAGGCGTACAGCCTGGCGGGCCAGCTGGTCGAACTCGAACTCAGCGACCTTCCCGCGAGGTTGTGGCAGCACGAGGTCGATCACCTGCACGCGACTCTGTTCATCGACAAGCTCGGCGCGATAGGCCAACTAGCGGCACGTTCGGCGCTGCGCGAATTCGAGTACGAGTACAAGAAGGCCCAGCGAAGGGGTGAGATCCCGCTCGACGTGGACATCGAGAAGCGACTCGACGAGTTGGAGGGGCTGGCGTAAGAGGATCACGGCTGGGCGAGGAGGCGTTGCAGTTCGGCTAATTCTTCTGGTGTTGCTTGTTGGGTTAATTGCCTTTTAGCCAGGTGAACCAACCGCTGGAGCCGTCGTTCGGCAACATTCATTTGCTGGACGGCGAGATCCCGCTGGACCGATTCCGCGTGGAGGTCTTCCTGTTCATCCCATGTTCGAAAGCGTCGCCCGTCGGCGTGGCGCGGCACCAGTTTCGGTCCCGACGAGTCGAACCGAATCCCCATCTTTGGGCTGACGAAGTCGGCGACATCGTGGATCCGACGAAGAGTCGTCTTGCCCCGAATGTAAATCGTCAGGTCGTTGGTCTCGGGGTCGTAGATGTAGAACTCCTCGGCCCCGTGTTCGCTAAAGAATGCCAACTTGTGGGTCATCTCCTGCCAACTATTGCTCGGCGAGATGAACTCGAAGACGACGGTCATCGGCACGTCGTCCTCTTCCCACTGCCTGTAAGAACTACGATGTTTTTTGGGGCGACCGAAGACGACGAAGACATCCGGGGCGAAACGTTCCGCCGGGTGGCCTTCGCGGGCGTACCAGAGCATGTTGCCGCCGACGAACACGTCCTCGCGGTCGCGGTACAGGCCCGCGAGGTTGGCCGCGATGGTGGTGATCCACCAGAATTGCTTGCTGTTGTCGGCCATGGGCAGCCCGTCGTCTTCGGGGTACTCGACCACGGCCGGCGCGGTCTGCGTGTTCAGCTGGATCATGGGTTGCGTCCTTCCCACGGCAAACTAACAGAATCCAGGACTCGAGACAATCAGAGGCGATCGGCGGACGTGAGGCTTACGGCTCCAAAAGGAGACGTTGCAACTCCGCCAACTCCTCCGAACGGATCTGGCTGGTTAGTTGCTTCGGCAACAACTCCGCAATCCGCTCGAGACGGCGCTGTAACTTCTCGGAATTCGTAATTGCCGCATCACGTTCATCCGTGACCCGATCACGTTCATCCGTGACCCGATCACGTTCATCCGTGGCCCGATCACGTTCAGCCGTGACCCGATCACGTTCATCCGTGAGTCTTACGCGTTCGGCCTCCAGTTCCTCGACCGTGAGGAAGGGCCGACCGTCGGCGTGACGCAGCACGAGTTCCGGCCCCGAGAGGTCGAAGCGAATTCCCATGTTCGGGCTGACGAAATCGGCGACCTTGTAGACCCTGCGGAGAATCGCCCTGCCCCGGATGTAGACCTTCAGTTCATTCGTATCGGGGTCGTAGGTGTAGAATTCCTCGGCCCCGTAATCGCTATAAAAGAGCACCTTGTCGGTCATCATGTCGCGCGTATTGCTCGGCGAGAGGATCTCGAAGACGACGGTCATCGGCACGTCGTCCTCTTCCCACTGCTTGTAAGAGCTACGAGGACCCTTGGGGCGACCGAAGACGACGAAGACATCCGGGGCGAAGCGTTCGGCGGGGTCGCCCTCGCGGGCGTACCAGAGCATGTTGCCGCCGACGAACACGTCCTCGCGGTCGCGGTACAGGCCCGCGAGGTTGGCCGCGATGGTGGTGATCCACCAGAATTGCTTGCTGTTATCGGCCATGGGCAGCCCGTCGTCTTCGGGGTACTCGACCACGGATGGCGCGGTCTGCGTGTTCAGCTGGATCATGGGTTGCGTCCTCCCTCATTCGACAGGCTACCAGAAGTCGCGCCGGGAGACAATCGGATGTGTTTGGCTGTAGCTCTGAGAAATAGGATGAGGAAGAAAAAAGGGTTCTCCGCCACACTTGCTGGGGACGAGGAGGGGAACGCAGGAGCCGCGCACGAAGTAAGCGGATTGTAACTATCCCCTTACGCTGCGAATCAGCGATCGACGCCTTCCACCGCGATGGTGTCGAGAGGCTGGCGCTGGACGCCGGAAGGGAAGTCGCACAGGGGCTGACTGTCGCTCGGCTCCGAGAGGATCTCGGCCAGCGTCGTCGAGCGAAACGCCTCCTCGACGAGGGCGTGGGCCTGGTCGAGGCGCTTGTGCAGCGGGCACAGCCTTACCCCGTGCGACTCTAGCCCCAGCGGACACGACTCGATGCGCCGGATCGGATCGACCGCGTTGACCACCTCCAGCATCGTCAGTTCGGTGGCCGACTTGGCGAGCGTGATGCCCCCGCCGATGCCCCGCTGAGACTTCGCGATCCCCGCGTGGACGAGTTTTTGAATCACCTTGGCGAGGTAGGTCGGGGATACCTTCGTCGCTACCGCGATTTGCTCCACGGTCCGCGCCCCGCTCGGTTTCGACGCGAGATACGCCACCGCGCGCAGCGCGTATTCGACTTTCTCGGAGAACATCCCTCACCCCGTTCGTTCGACCGTCGGTTTGGATTCCATTGACAGACATAGGCGGTTTGGCTATGATTTTCCACTAGAGGACAACATTGTCCTCAAATAGAGATCAAGCATTTGGAGGATTTGCTCGTGCAGACCATCGATGAGAGGCGACTGGAGTCGGATACGGGGTATCGGTTCGGCTACCTGGCCGAGTTCATCGGCTTCGGCGGGGAGGACATCGCCGCGATCCACGGTAGCGCAGGGCTGCTGGCCCCGAAGGTGGCGGGACTGGTCGATGCGGTGTATGTCAAACTCTTTGACTACGACGCGACGAAACGGCACTTCGTTCCCCGGCAAGAAGGCTACGAGGGGCCGACCCCGGAGAGCATCGAGGCGCTGACACTGGATCACCCGCTGATCGCGTTTCGTAAGCAGCATCTGGGCCGATACCTCGAGACTCTGGTCACTCGACCCTATGACGCGAAGATGGTGTCGTACCTCGACATGGTGGGCAAGATGCACACCGAGAAGTCGGGAAACGCCCAACTCCTGATCCCCCTCGTGCAGATGAACGCGCTGTTGGGCTTCGTCGCCGACGCCCTGACCGCGACGATCCTCGGTATGGGCCTGGGCGCAGAGACGCAGGCGCGGACGCTGCGGGCGTTCGGCAAACTGCTGTGGATCCAGAACGACCTGATCGGGCGACACTACCAGGCGAACCCCGGCCCGAGTCCGGTCAGCCGGGCGGGCTGAACTGCACATCAGCGGCGGATCTCTTCACACGGGTATCTTCCGGTTGGGGCAGGTTCGTCGGAGGGCGTGGCTCCTCATCGATGTCCAGGGTGGGCCGTTCCGTCTTGCCCCAGAACAAGAGCAGGACGAAGAAGGCGAACAGCGGGGCGATGCCGGAGATGACGAAGGGGATCGTGTAAGAGCCGGTGGACGTGACGATCCAGCCGATGCCCTCGTGCCAGACCGCCATCGCGAGCCAGCAGCAGCAGCCGAGCGTTCCCGTCACCATGCCCTGATGGCGGACCGTGAGGTCTTGGCTGAAGGAGTAGTAGTTGGGGAAGACCCCCAGCGCACCGAAGCCGACGACGACGAGCGCCGCGACCACGGTCCAGGTGCCCGGCAAGAACGGTACGGCCGCGCAGAGGGTCGTCAGCAGCGCGAAGCCGAAGAAGACGAGGCGGCGACCGGAGTGGACTGGCATCCCGCCCCGGACGAGTTGCAGCGTGAGGAAGCCGGCAGAAAGGGCACCGACATCGGAGAAGACGTAGTAGGCGAACGAGAACCACGAGGTTTGGCCGGTCGTGAAACCGGCGGACTGTTTGAGGAAGAGCGGCCCCCAGGCGCGGAGGAAATGCCAGGTCATGTTGATGGTGATGACGAGGACGATCAGGACGATGTAGCGTCGGGTGAAGAGTGCGGAGGAGAGGACCGGGCCGGCCAGATTCGAGAAGGCGTTCGTCGGCGAGAGGTGTTGGAGCGAGAGGTCCGCCGGGCGTACGCTCAGCCACCAGAGGACGACCCAGCCGGCCCCGACGGCCCCGACGACGAAGAACGGCTTGCGCCACGTCGCCAACACACCCTCATCGAATAGCATCATGACCACCAAGGGAACAAAGATGGCCCCCAGGGCGGCACCGGATTGGAGGATGCTGTTGCCCATCGAGCGCTCGCTCGGGGGCAAGATGCGCTGCGTCGTGCGAAGGGCACAGGGCCAGTTCGCGGACTCGGCGAATCCCAGGAGGACGCGGCAGAGTAAGAGTTGCATGAAGGTGTTCGATTGCCCGGTCGCGAAACCGGCGGCGGACCAGCCGAGGACCGCGAGGGGGTAGATCCAAAATAAGTTCCAGCGATCGACGAGGAAGCCGAAGAAGATGGCCCCGGCGGCGAAGGCGAATGCGAAGCCGGACTCGATCCGGCCGTAGTCTCTCAAGGTGAGGCCGAGATCCTTGTTGATGTGGTCGGCGAGGAGGTTGAGTGTGAGGCGATCCATATAATTGATCATGGTCGCGAGCAAGAGCAAGCAGCACACCCACCAGCGCCAGTTGCGCCCCCGGTCGAGTGGAAGAGAAGGCGTTGACATGAGAGAGACTCGAGGTAGGAAGAGGGTGGGGTGAAGATGAGTCTACCCGGAGCGACGACAAGACGCTAGCACCGAGATGGGAAAAACTCGAAACCCTGGTTCCGAATCAGGTGCGGATGATAGAGGTGGCGTAAGTGACACCATCGACAGAGGGACGACTGCCCTCGCAACGTGTGGAAAGGGGAATGGATATGGCAGGGGCGAAAAAGCCGGCAACGAAAGCAAGTAAGCCCACCGAGAAGGGGAATGTGAGCCTCTACGCCGTGGAAGTATTCATCAGCGGTGGCCCAGTATCGGAGAAGTTCGCCAAGAAGAATCCGGTGATAGCCCGCACCATCCAGATTCGTGGCGACCAGACCCTCGAAGACCTGCACCACGCCATCTTCGACGCCTTCGGCCGCTGGGAAGCACACATGTATGAGTTCCAGTTCGGCAAGGGGCCGATGGACCCGAAAGCAAAGAGGTATGTTCTACCAGGCGCGTATGAAGTAGACCTCGGCGAGAAGAACCCACCGGCTGGCCAGGTGGACAAGACCACCATCGAATCGCTGGGGCTGAAGGTCGGCGACCGTTTCGGTTACTGGTTCGACTTCGGCGACGACTGGTGGCACCAGATAAACGTCGAGGCCATCGACGACAAAGTGCCCAGGGGCAAGTTCCCCAAGGTCACGAAGAAGGAAGGGAAAAGCCCGCCGCAGTACGCGGACGACCTGTGAGCGTCACGAATCTTTCACGCACTCCGCATACAGGTGCCGTGCTTGCCGTCCGCTCATCTCGCCCTGACGGAGCAACTCGGCGGCGATGCGCTCGACGGCGAGCCAGACC
>JANXSH010000069.1 GCA_025356615.1 Planctomycetia bacterium
GGCGACGCAACTCCCATCAGGTGAAGCACATCCGTCAGCCCCGTTTACGGGGCTTTGGTTCTTAGCCCGGTCCTTTAGGGCCGGGCGTTGCTCGGATCGGAGTAACCACCATGACCCCACTCGACGAATACGCCCAGTCCCTCACCCGCCGTCACCTGCTCTCGACCGGCCTCGGCTCGATCGCGCTGGCGTCACTCCTCGGCGAAGACGCTCGCGCCGCAGCGCCGCCGGTCGCTGAGTATCCCGGCGCTCTGCCCGGCCTGCCGCACCACGCGGCAAAAGCGAAGCGTGTGATCTACCTCTTCCAGTCCGGCGCGCCCTCCCAGATCGACCTGTTCGACCCCAAGCCCGGCCTGACGAAGCATCGCAGCGAGGATCTCCCCGACTCGGTCCGCAAGGGCCAGCGCCTCACCGGCATGACCGCGACCCAGACCCGCTTCCCCGTCGCCCCGAGCAAGTATCGCTTCGCCCGGCACGGCAAGTCGGGTGCCTGGCTCAGCGAACTGTTGCCCCACACGGCGAAGGTCGCCGACCGGCTCTGCTTCGTCCGGTCGATGCACACCGAGGCGATCAACCACGATCCGGCGGTCACGTTCTTCCAGACGGGTGCCCAGATCGCGGGCCGACCGAGCATCGGCTCATGGCTGTCCTACGGACTCGGCAGTGCGAGCCGAGACCTGCCGTCGTTCGTCGTCCTCGTCTCGCGCGGCAGCGGCAACCCGATCGACCAGCCGCTCTACGACCGCCTCTGGGGGGCGGGCTTCCTACCCTCGCGCTACCAGGGCGTGAAGTTCCGCCCCGGCCGAGACCCCGTCCTCTACCTCTCCGACCCCGCCGGCATCGATCGCGCCACCCGGCGCGACATGCTCGACGACCTCGCCCGCCTCAACGCCCTGCGCACCGAAAAGACGGGCGACCCCGAGATCGCGACGCGCACCGGCCAATACGAGATGGCCTTCCGCATGCAATCGAGCGTGCCGGACCTGACCGACCTCTCGAAAGAGCCTGCCTCGACGTTCCGCCTCTACGGCGAGGACGCCCGCAAGCCCGGCACGTTCGCCGCCCACTGCCTGCTCGCCCGCCGACTCGTCGAGCGCGGCGTGCGCTTCGTCCAACTGTTCCACCGCGGCTGGGACCAGCACACGAACCTCCCCAAACAGATCACCGGCCAGTGCGGCGACACCGACCAGGCGTCCGCCGCCCTCGTCACCGACCTCGCCCAGCGGGGCTTGCTCGACGACACCCTCGTCGTCTGGGGCGGCGAGTTCGGCCGCACCGTCTATTGCCAGGGGACGTTGACGGCGGACAATTACGGACGTGACCATCACCCCCGCTGCTTCACAGTCTGGCTCGCAGGCGGCGGCATCAAGCCGGGCCTGACGTTCGGCGAGACGGACGACTTCGGCTACAACATCACGAAGGATCCCGTCCACGTCCACGACCTCCAGGCGACGATGCTCCACCTGCTGGGGATCGACCACAAGAGGCTGACGTTCAAGTATCAGGGGCGACACTTCCGGCTCACGGATGTGCACGGCGACGTGGTGCGGAAATTGCTGGCGTAGGGCGGATGAAGGGCGGACGAGAGACGTTGGGGTAACGATCCCCTGTGTGGTATACTCGTGTCGTTTCGCGGAGAGCCTTATTGTGCAGCCTCCTGGTATTCCCCCAATTCCGACGCTTGCCGCAGGATCCGCGCGGCAAATGCTCACGGAGGCGATACAATATCTAAGAGCGATGCCGAGGGATATGACACAGAGGGCAGATGTTTTCGAAGTTTTCGCTCGGCAAATCGAGGCGGCTACAGGCGGCGCTTGGGAGGCGACACGAGGATCCGGGACCGATGGCAGTCAAATCTTCTTCGGTCGGCAGGGTGAGGCGCTGATCGTTAGGCCCGATGGGCACCTATTCCGCAGCAGTTTTGGACACGGGATCGCGATTACGGCAGTCGGACTTTGCCCCGACTACGGCACTTCGAGGGCGCTCGATTGAACAAGGTCGAGATCATTGGCGGACGAGGAACTCTAATCCATGCCGACGAAGCGATTCGCTTCATCGAGCAGATCGGAGACCCTGTTACGCGCACTCTTGTCAACATGGCTTTTGTTCGCTTCGTGACGCGAGTTCATGTAGACAAACGAGACGCTCCGCGCGCGGACGTAGACAGCTTATTCTTGGTCGAAGTATTCCACGACTTCTTCTCCGAACACGATGTCTTGAAAAGGACGCTGGCCGGCGACAAGGTTGGTGCGTGGTTCGACGACCTCGAGTACGATTCTCCACCGCGAGTAGAAACCGGCCCCCCCTCCAGTGTGCTGGGAATCCATTAGTCAACCTCACGAAGCCGACGTTCGAGTATCAGGGGCGACACTTCCGGCTCACGGACGTGCATGGCGAGGTGGTGCGGAAGTTGCTGGCGTAGTGGTCCGTTTCACGCGCGAAGACGCTCGAATCCTACCGGCTTCCTTGCCGTCGCAAGTCCGAATCCGGAGAATGCACCCTGGTCCTGGTGGAGCGGGGGGAAGTGACCGATGGACGAAAACCCGAGCGTGTCATCCGACCCCACCCGCACGGCGGACGAAGGTCGGACCCGGACCGCCTCCGAGCCTCGGCGTACTCCATCGGAACGGTACGAACTCGGCGAGGAAATCGCGCGGGGCGGCATGGGCATCGTCTATCGCGCCATCGACACGACCTTCGAGCGACCCGTCGCGGTGAAGGTCCTCCTGGGCGGTGCCGCCCGCCGATTCGCCGAGGAGGCCCGCATCACGGGCCAGCTCCAACACCCCGCTATTCCCCCCGTTCACGATTTGGGCACGCTGCCCGACGGCCAACCGTTCCTCGCCATGAAGCTCATCAAGGGCGAGACCCTCGAACGGCTCATCAAGGACCGCACCGACCTCGAGACCGATCGCGGGCGGCTCGTGGCCGCCTTCGAGCACGTCTGCCAGGCGGTCGCCTACGCCCACGCCCACCGGGTCATCCACCGCGACCTGAAGCCGGCCAACATCATGGTCGGGGCATTCGGCGAGGTGCAGGTCATGGATTGGGGTCTCGCCAAGGTGCTCGGCGAGGAGCCTGCCTGCGACGCCGACCCGGAGGCGACCACCGCCGCAACGCTGGTGCGGAGTACCCGCGACTCCGATGACGATCGAACGCAGGCCGGGAGTGTCCTCGGCACGCCCGCCTTCATGCCGCCGGAGCAAGCACTCGGGGCGGTCCGCAAGGTGGACACCCGGAGCGACGTGTTCGGCCTCGGCGGCATCCTGGCGGCGATCCTGACCGGGCAGCCGCCGTTCGCGTCGAGTTCGGTCGAGACGACACGCATGAAGGCCGCCCAGGGCAAGGTGGAGGAATGCTTCGCCCGACTGGACGCGAGCGGAGCCGATCCGGAGTTGGTGGCCCTGTGCAAGCGGTGCCTCAGCCCGACGCCGGCCGACCGTCCGGGCGATGCGGGTGAGGTGGCCCGTGCGGTGGAAAACCTTCGGCAGGCGGCCGACGAGCGCGCCAAGCAGGCAGAATTGGGCCGCGTCCGCTCCGAGGAGCAGCGGAAACGGCGAAAGGTGCAACGGACCCTCGGGGTAGTAGCCGTCTGCCTCATCGCCGCTGCCGTATTCGGGGCAACCGTGGCAGCGCTGTGGCAGCGTGCCGAGCGGGCGAAGGAGTCGGCACAAACCGCCCAGGCCGAGGCCGAGGCCGCCCGCGAACAACTTGCCGCAGTCGAGTACGGCCGAACGATGCAGGTGGCCTACCGGGAGTGGCTGGACAACAACGCCGGCGCGACCGTCGCCCTGCTCGCCTCCACCCGCCCGGACCTCCGCGGTTGGGAGTACCACTACCTGCACGGCCTCTGCAATACGCACCTCGTCACCCTGGCGGGCCACACGAAAGAGATATACTCAGCGGAGTTCAGCCCGGACGGGTCGCGCGTCGTTCTGAGCGGCAGGGAGGACCGGAAGTCCCCGGCGGGCACGGCCTGGGTGTGCGACGCCAACACCGGAGCCGAGTTGCTCGCCCTACAGTTCCCCCCCGGAGTGAGTGGAGAGGCATCGTTCAGTTCGGACGGCAGCAGGATCTTTGTGGCCGGTATGAACAAGGCTATTTTGGTATGGGACGCCAAGACCGGGGCCGAGCTACCGAACAGACTATTTGACACGGGCGGAGGGCGCAGTACCGAAGTTGTCCACACTTGGATCAACCCGGACGGCACGCGGTTCGTCACCATGAGCCACGATGGTCAGTTCCGGGTGTGGGACGCCAAGACCGGGGCCGAACTCGTTACCCTGGAAGGGACCAAAAGGGGGGAGTCAAAACATGACTGGTTCGGGTTCGCGAGCTCCCGATCGATGGGGTTCAGCCCGGACGGGTCGAAGTTCGCGGTCGTCAGTCCCGAAACGAACCGGGAGTCGAGTGTTTGGGTCTGGGACACTCGAACAGGGACCAAGTTGCTCGTATTCGAGGGAAATGCAGATCGGGCTCTGAAAGACTTTAGTCCGGATGGGTCGCGCCTCCTGATTGCCAGCCACCGGGTAGGGATGGTTCGAGTCTTGGACGCCAAGTCCGGGGCCGAACAACTAGTCCTCGAGGGGCACACTCGTCATGTCAACTCGGCGAGGTTCAGTCTGGACGGATCACGGATCGTCACGGGCGGTTTCGACGGGACCGCGCGGATCTGGGACGCGAAGACGGGAAACGAGGTGCTGGTCCTGAAGGGGCACTCGGGCGAAGTGGTCTCCGCGTCCTTCAGTTCCGACGGGTCGCGCATCGTCACGGCAAGCGGCGACGGGACAGCTCGCGTCTGGGACGCAAGAATAGGGGCGGAAGTGCCCCTTCTTAAAGGGCATCCGAACGAAGTGCTGAGTGCCTCGTTTAGCTCGGACGGATCTCGGGTCGTGACCGTCAGCAATGACGGGACGATACGAGTCTGGAACACTTTGAACGGGGCGAAGGTTGTGGCCAGGGCCGCCGAAAAGGACAAGAGGGGGGTCAACTGGTTC
>JANXSH010000140.1 GCA_025356615.1 Planctomycetia bacterium
GTCGGCAGTCGGCTGCTGTTCCGGGGCTACGGCGTGAGTCCGTACCAACGTGCGGTCCATGCCGGGCTAGTCGGCAACGATGCGCTAATCCTAGTGGACGAGGCGCACCTCTCGCGCCCGTTCTTGGAGACGCTGAAGGCGGTCGAGTTCTACCGCTCCGAGTTGTGGGCCGAGTGCGAGGTGAAGACGCCGTTTCAAGTGGTCGTGATGTCGGCGACCGCCGGGAACGCAGTCGAGCCAGTGGTCAAGCCGCAGGACCGGAAGGTCGTGCCGTTCCAACTTGGTCAAGACGACCGCGACGGTGCGATTTCGAAGCAGCGGCTCGGGGCCTCGAAACGGGCCGAGTTGAAAGACGTGAAAGGGGGTTCCGACAACGAGGACAGCGATCGGCAGGAGTTCGCCAAGGCGATCGAGGGGTTCGCCCGCGACCTGGCCAAACCGCCTCCCGAGCCAAAGGAGTCGCCCGGCGATCTATTCGCCGCACTTGACCCCGTAACGCCCGTGCGGGTAGTCGGCATCGTCGTGAACCGGGTGGACACCGCCCGCCGGGTGTATGACTTGCTCGCCGCGCCGGGCGCAGAGACTCCCGACTACGACGTGATCCTCCTCACCGGACGCATCCGCCCCTACGACCGGGACCGTCTACTCTGCGAGTGGTTCCGCTACATGAAGGCGGACAAGGACCGCCCTGCCCCGCCGCGCGGGAAACTGTACCTCGTTGCCACCCAAACCGTCGAGGTGGGCGCGAACCTGAGTTTCGACGCCCTCGTGACCGAGGCGGCACCGATCGACGCCCTCCGACAGCGGTTCGGACGACTCGACCGTCTCGGCCTCCGAGGAATCTCCCGCGCTGTCATCGCCACTCGTAAGGATCTGCTTCGCAAGGAAGACCCGGTATACGGCAGCAAGCTCAAGGAGACGTGGGACTGGTTGGGGGAACACCTCGCTGGCCCAAAGAAGGCGAAGTACATCGACTTCGGGATCGACGCAATGGCCCAATTCGACCGGGCCGAACTGGATGGCCTCTCGGCCTCCTCCGTCTGCGCCCCCGTAATGATGCCGGCTCACGTCGATGATTGGGTTCAGACGAGCGTTGCCCCCGTCCCCGACCCCGACCCGGCCCTGTTCCTGCACGGCCCGAAGTCCGGCCCCGCTGATGTCTCGGTAGTGTGGCGGATGGACCTGCCGATAGACCTGATGAACGATGAGGACACGGTTCGCAAAATCGTCGCCCTGGTCCCGCCGACGAGCATGGAGGCGCTGCCGCTACCGATCTGGCACGTCCAGAAATGGTTGCGCGGTCGAGCAGCGACAGCAGCCGACATCACCGACCTGGAAGGCGAGCCGGAACCCGAAGCCGACCGTCGGGGAGACCACCGGAAGCCCGATCCTTTCCTCATCTGGAAAGGCCCCGAACGAAAGAACGGGACCAAGGTCTCCATCGACCCAGACGACATCCGTCCCGGCAACACGATCGTCGTGCCGAGCAGGTACGGCGGCTGCGACAAGTTTGGATGGAAACCGGACCATCAGGGCGACGTGACCGACATCGCCGACGATTGTTCGTGGCGGGCGAAGCGCCGGCCGGTGTTGCGGGTCCATCCAAAGTTACAGGTCCACCGTCAAGCTCTCGCCACCTGGCAACGACTTCGCGATCCGTTCCCGGCAGAGTTGGTCGGACGGTTGCCCGAGCTACTCACGGAAGCTCCCGAGACAGGCGAGATCGATTGGAGCGAGGTCGCGGGAGTGTTTCGGGGGTTGCCAGAAGCGTTCGGTTGGCTGCCGACTGCCCGGCAGATAGCCTACCCAGACGGAGCTGGCATCGTATTCGTCGGGCGGAAGCGGTCCTCTCATCCAGACGACCCGAACGCCGAAGATGCGGCCGACGAAGCCCCGGCGGATGACGACGGCACCTCTTTCATCGGATCGGATGGCTACGTTCCCCTGGGTGTCCACTGCCGAGGCGTGCAAACCAAAATAGACCAGTTCACTCAGAGCCTCGGATTGGAAGTAGGCTTGCGGAAGATCGTGTCGCGCGCCGCCTTGTTGCACGACCCCGGCAAGGCTGATCCGCGATTCCAGATATGGCTCTATGGCAGCGAAGCGCAGGCCGCCAAGAATGGGTTCCAGCTGATCGCGAAGTCGAAGACGGAAGGGCGGAACTCGGCAGCAATCGAGGCGGCGCGGAAGCGCGCGGGTTGGCCGAAGGGCGGACGCCATGAGGCGGGGTCCGTTCTGCTCGCCCGGAGCGACCCGAAGTCCTTTGCGGAACTCTCCGACCCGACGAAACTCTGCGAGTACCTGATCGGCTCGCACCACGGCAGGGGTCGCCCGCTCTGGCCGTTTACAGAGAACGACGAAAGGTACGACGCGCCTGGTATGGTGCCCTTCGCCTTGGACGGATTCGCGCTGTCCGCCGATCTCCCTGGGCGTCCCGAAGATTCACTGGCGGCGCTTCACACCGGCTGGGTGGACCTCTTCTGGCGGCTCGTCCGCCGGTACGGTTACTGGGGGCTGGCGTACCTCGAAACGCTCCTCGTACTGGCCGACCACCGGCAGTCCGAAGCGGAACAGAAGGAGAACCCATGAGCATGATCCAACTGTCGGGCCTGAAAGGCTCCGAACCGATCGGCTTCTTGGCAGCCGTCGGCCTGCTCCGTGTGCTGGCCGAGCGTCGCACCTTCGGCGAGGTCAAGTTGGGCTGGGCCGATGATTCGGCGTGGTCGGCCGTCCTGCACACCGAGAAGGCGTGCGACCAGGAACAACTCGTCAGCGATCTCCTTGGACACCTGACAGGAAGGGCAAACTTTCCCGTGTTCGGTGGTCGCGGTCCCGACGGAACGGCTATCGGTGGAGTCGAATGGAACGACTTCAAAGTTGACCCCAACTTATTCCGCACCTGGCTAATCGCAACACGATCGGCAGCGGCGCAGGGGAGTCGAGAAGGAGCCGATTTCCTTTCCGCCTTTGGCAGCGAGTTGATTACCGCGAGGTCGAGCGGGGATTTGAAACCGTCCGCTCTGCACATGACTTCCGGGAAGCAACTGTTCCTGAAATTATGTCGGAACCTCGCGAACTCACTCGGCTCCTCTTCAGATAGGAAAGGAAAGTTCAAGGGGCCTTTAGAGGCATTCGTCGAGGCATTGTTCGGCCCGTGGGGGTACGCCGACGAGTTCTCGTCGATGGGGTTCGATCCGAACATGGAACCAGTTTACGCGCTGGAAGCCTCGAAACCAGGAGACGATAATCCGGTGAGTACCCGTGCGGCCGTGTGGCTGGCGGTTGAAGCGATGCCTCTGTTCCCGGTGGTTCCGGTCAAGGGTCGCCTCCATACCCGTGCGTTCGATGGGCGGGTGACGAGTTTCCGTTGGCCGATCTGGGACGAACCACTTACCGCCGACACCGTCCGTACCGCCCTCGGGTTGGCTGAATTGTTCGATCCGAAAGTCACCACCGAAAGGCTCGATCGCTTGGCGATCCGAGCCATCATGGAATCCGAGCGGGACTCAAAGACGAGAAAAGGCTACGGGCAGTTGCGGCCTGCCTCCCGAGTCCGTTGAGGGACGGAAGGAACGCCTGCGTTCTCTGCGGTGAACCATTCCACTTCACTCCGCCCGGTTCAGCTCCGCCTCCAACACCTCCTGCACGACCTCGACAGCGACGGCCCCGCGCGTCTCGCGCATGATCGCGCCCTTGATCGAGTTCGCCGCCGCCTTCTTACCCTTACGGTAGTCGGCGACCGCCTTCGGGTTCGCCTCCATCGCGCGGCGGACGATCTCGACGACGGCGGAGGTGTCGCTCACGACGGAGACGCCGTGCGCGGCGATGGCGTCGGCCACGGTGCCGACAGAGGAGAGCAGTTTCTCATAGATTTCGAGGGCTGCCTGCCGGCCGAGTTGCTTTTGTCTCGCGATCAGTTCGCCGAGTTGGGCTGCGGGCAGGGGGAATGACTCGATCGGGACGCCGAGTTTGTCGAGCGACACTTTCACGGTGTTCGTCACCCAGTTGCACGCCGCCTTGGGGTCAGCGGAGGACTTCGCCGCCTCCTCGAAATACCGCACGGTCGGGCGGCCCAGGGCGATGAGGACACCGACATCGTAGTCGCCCAGCGCGTACTGTGACGAGAGCCGGCGGCGCAGCGCGGTGGGCAGTTCGCCCGTCTCGGCGCGGATGCGATCGAGCCACGCCGCATCGACGACGACCGGGACGAGGTCCGGCTCGGGGAAGTAGCGATAGTCGGCGGCGAGTTCCTTCTGGCGCTGGAATACCGTGACGCCACGAATCTCGTCCCACCCTGCGGTCGATTTCGGAGCCTTCTCGATGGTGTAGTTCGAGTCGCGCTGGAGTTGATCGTACTGTCGTTGCGCCTCGTAGCGGATCGATCGCTCGAGGAAGCGAAAGCTGTTGAGGTTCTTGATCTCGACGATCGGCGTG
>JANXSH010000150.1 GCA_025356615.1 Planctomycetia bacterium
TAGAGCCGACACGGCTCGTACCAGGGCAGGGAGACGCAGCGCTCGTTGTCGGAGTCGAAGGTGAACAGCTCGCCGTCGGCGTTCCAGTCCATGCCGTAGGCGTTTCGGAAGCCGTCGGCGACGATCTCGCTGCCGGTGAAGTCCGGCGCGAAGCGCACGACGCAGCCTGCGACGGGATCCTTGATCGGCGACGTGGCGCGGGTCGCGGCCTTGGCCGTAATGCCCGTGCCATCGCCCGCGAGCAGGTAGAGCCAGCCGTCCGGCCCCCGGCCCACGGCGTGGGCCATGTGTTCCCCGCCGGTCTTGCACTCGAAGAGGAGTTTCGAGGGGCGGAACTGACCCGCGCCTCCCGCCTCGCGGTAGACGCGCAAGCCGCCGTCGCCCACGCAATAGAGATCGTCCTTGTCCCAGAAGAGGCCATGCGCGCCGTCCTTCGGCGCGTCGGCGAAGTCGGTGGCGCGCTCCGCCTTGCCCCCTGAGCCTTCGACGAGGAGGCGAATATAGCCTCGCCCCGACACGACGACCTGCCCGGCGGGGTTGATCGTCATGCAGTGGATGTCCGGCACGAGTTTGCCGTCGGCGAACTCGGTCACCTCGAACCCCGCCGGGACGCGCAGGCCGTGCGCCGTCGTCGTGTCGGCGAGGAGTGAAGTGGGGAGCAAGAGTGCGAGCGGGAGAAGGCGTGCGATCACGGGGGGTTCCTGAAGGAGGAATAGGTCACTGGGTCGGTGCCCGTCGAGAACACGAGGCGCTCCGCCCCCTTTTCTAGTTCTTCACATGGACCCGCCAGAAGCCGAAAGCGATCAGGTTGGCGAATAGCCTTTTCACGAGCGGCAGCCTAAAAAGTAGTTTCAGGAAGCGCGGCGGACTCACGGTCTTGCCGGACCGAAGCGCCTTCCCGAGCCTCCCCATCGCGAACGCCCCAAAAGCCTGGATGATCCGAGTCGGCCATTCTCGCTTCCGCTGGACGGCGGCCAGGTTGCGGAGGCTCAACCGACCTGCCAGGAGCGGTCCTGTCAGGAGGTTGGCCGCCACGACGGCATCCTCGATGGCGTACTTGATCCCCGAGCCGGCAGCGGGGGTCATTGGATGAGCCGCATCGCCGATCAGGAGTAGCCCCGGCTCGAACCAGCGCGTACAGCGGGCCGAAGCCACCGATAGCAGGGAGAACTGGTGCCAGTCCGTCAAAGTCTCGACGTTCTCGGCGAACCGAGGTTCCAGTGCCACGATTCGTTGCCGCATCGCCTCCAAGCCGGCCTCGCGGATCTCTGGGTAGGTCCCCACCGGGATGAAGCAACCCACCTGCCAGTGGTCGGCCCGGTCGATCAGGATCAGCACGTATCCCTTGCCGAACCGTGGCGACGCGACCCCGGTCGCCTCTGGATCGCCGGGCAGTCGCGGCAGCCGGAACCACAGGAGTTCGATCGGCGAGGAGGTCTCGATCTGCTCGAACTCGCCGAGTTTGCGCATCCTCGAGAAACGACCGTCGGCACCGACCGTGAGCATCGCCCGGACCTCGTGCCACCCGTCAGCGGCGCGATAGCGGACGCCCCGAACGGTGCCATTCTCCTCGATCATCCGCTGCACGTTCGCGCCCATGACGAGCCGAAAGGACGGGTGCTTGGCGGCCTCCTGAGCAAGGAATTGGAGGAAGATAGGCTGCGGCATCCACATGATGTAGGGGAACCGTGTCTTCAGCAGTCGTCGCAAGTCGAAAAGCAGGAACGGGCCGTCCGGGGACGGAATGGTGGGGCCGTACATCTTGACGTGTTGAAGCAGGTGGAGTCGGTCGGCCAAGCCGATTTCGTCCAGGATCTCCAGCAGTCCGGGATGGATGGTGTCCCCGCGGAAATCCCGGTCGAAGGTGGGGTGAGCCTCGAGCAACGTGACCGGAACGCCGCGACGGGCCAACAGCAGCGCAAGCATCAGTCCACCCGGACCGCCGCCAACGACGCAGCAGCGGGTCTCGTGTACAGCGAGGACTTCCTCATCGGGCTGCATACCGGTCTCATCCCCCGAAAGAGATATTTCAGGTCGTCCTCACCCCTCACCCTCCTTGGACGGGAACGAGGGGACCAGCCCGCATGCGGCCTGACTCACTTCAGCGGCGTGAGTTTGATGTTGCGGAAGTGGACCGGCGCGCCCTCCGACTGCAACAGGATCTTGCCCTTGGACGCCTCGGCCTCGGTCCCTTCGTTGACCTTCACGCCGTTGACGACGAGCGAAATCGTGTCGCCCTTGCAGGTGATCTCGTACTTGTTCCACTCGCCGACCTTCTTCTCGACCGGCTTGTCGGTCTTCATGCGGTAGAAGTGCCGGGCGGACTTCGGATCCTGGCGCGTCTCGTCTACGGTCAGCTTGAACCCGTCCACGAGCCAGAAGTCCCCGGCGTAGCCGGACCACAACTGTGCCTCGGCCCCCTTGGGCCAGATCTTGTCCGGGCCGCTGACGTGGAGGAAGACGCCGCTGTTGCCGGCCTTCTCGGGCCACTTCCACTCCAGTTCGAGCTTGTAGTCGGAGTATTCCTTCTTGGTGATGATGTACCCGAACGGCTTGCCGGTACACTCGAGGACGCCGTCCTTCACGGTGAAGACCTCGTCGCCCTTGGTCTTCCCCTTGTCGGCGGGCGTCAGGAAGACGCGCCAGCCCTCGAGATCCTTGCCGTTGAACAGGTCGATCGAGGCGGGCTTGTCGTCGGCGGCGCGGGTCGGCAGCGCCGAGCCGATCGCGATCACGGCGAGGGTCGCCGCGAGGGCGAAGAGGTGGTAGCGTCGCATGGGGTCGGATCCTCGAAAGGTCATCGGGAGAGGCACCCTCGGGATTGTAGCCCGCGCTCACTCGGAATCCAAGTCGCGCGGCACCGGCATCTTCTTCAGGAGCTTCTTCACCTCATCGACATCCTCATCGCTGACACCTTCCCGTCGGCGGTAACGCCTCTCGAGACAGTCGAGGATGTATTCCCAGGTTTCGCGATCCACCGCCATGCCCTTGGTCCACTCTCCCCGGCGCTGGAGTTTCCACTTGAACGTCCACTCGCCGGCGAACTTCTCGGCGGAGACGAACCGCTTTTGGCCCGTCTCTGGGTCTTCATCGGTCCATTTTATTTCGATCGTCATGGCCTATATCCTTCATTCAACCACGGATAACACGAATGACACGGATGAAATTCATCAACCAGTATTCATTATGTCTTATCCGTGTCATCTGTGTTATCCGTGGTTGAATTCATGCCTGGCGCAGGCGGTCGATGAGTCCTTGCATGTCCGCAGGCAACGGCATCTCCCAGCGCAGGGCGACGCCGCTGATCGGGTGGGTGAACCCCAGCTCGGTGGCGTGCAGTGCGAGGCGGGGTGCGCCGCTGTCGTCGGCGAAGATCGTGCCATCGCGGCGATGGCTGTACACTTTGTCGCCGCACACCGGATGGCCCGTCTCGGCGAGGTGGATGCGGATCTGGTGCGTCCGCCCGGTTTCGAGCCGGCAGGCGACGACGGTGTAGCCCTTCAGGCGCTCCCGGACCTCGACGTGGGTGATCGCCTCCTTGCCGATCCCTTCCATGAAGGCGGTGCCCCGGCGTCCGTCTCCGCGGTCGCGGACGAGGTGGGTGTGGATGCACTGGTCGTTGACTCGACCTGGAACGACGGCGATGTAGCGGCGGATGACCGTGTGACGGCGGAACTGCATGCCCAGGCCGCGCTCGCCGGTGACGGTCCGACCGAAGACGACGAGGCCGCTGGTCTCCTTGTCGAGGCGCTGGACGACGCGCGGCCGGGGTTCGCCCCGCGTCCCCTCGCGGCGGGCGATGAGTTTCGGGACGAGATCCTCGAGCGTGGGCGAGAGGGTCTTGCGCTCCGCGCTCCAGGCGCGCTCGCTGGGGTGGCGCACGGTGCAGAGGCCGGCGGGCTTCTCGACGACGATGAGGTGGTCGTCGATGTGCCGGATGATGATCGTCTCCGGTTCACCGGGTGGCCTGGCTGGCCTGCCGAGGATTTCGACCGCGTCGCCTTCTTTCAGGCGGCGCGCGGGGTCGAGACAGAGGTCGCCGAGGACTTGGACCTTGCGGGCCGTGACCAGCGCGCGGACTTGCGACCACGATTGGCCCGGCATCCGGGCGCGGAGGACGGCGGCGAGCGTGTGGCCCGCCTCCTCGGCGGGGACGATGAACGGAGCGGGAAGGGTCATGGAGTAGTGCTGTTGTCCTTTCACGGTTCCACCTTCGGCTCGGACGGCTTGGCGTCCTTGCCTAGGCCGATCAGCTGGCCCCAGGAGTAGAGGAGGAACTTGCCATCGGGAGTGAATGTCGGACCTCGTTGGTTGAAGTTGCGAACGGGATCTTTGAATTCCAGCGTGAAGGCGGGGGCCGGCAGTGTCCGCGCACCGGCGGGCACGTCGTAGGCGTTCAGCACGCGCGAAAAGACGGCTTCGATGTAGACCCGCGTCCCCTTCGGGGCGACCCACGCGCCTGGCTCGTTTCGGAAGGGCGACAGGACCGTCACTTGGGAGGTCTTCCAATCGAGGATCGCGTGCCCGCCCGTGCCTCGCAGAAGGACGCGATTGTCGCCGGCGTGCAGGAAAGCGCTGAGGTTCTGGGCGATCGCCAACTCCTTCTCCTTCTTACCGGTATCCGCCTGGAAGCGGACCACGACGGGATTTTGATTGCCCAACTCCGATCCAAGCACATAGAGCGACTTGCGGTCGGGCGACCCCACGAGTTGGACGTTCCACCAATCCTTGTCGAGGATCGTCTTGGGCACGTCGAGGGTCTCCGTGTCGAACTTGCGGACGAGGAGTTTGTTGAAGTTCCCTTCGGCGAAATAGAGGGACTTGCGAGACGCATCGAGAAAGAGATCGCGAGGGTTTTGACCGACTTCGAGCCTCTTCATGGGTTCGAGCTTCGCGGGCAGTGCCTTGTTGTCGAGCAGATCCGCGATATCGAAGGTTAGGATCTTGGCACCCAGCCTCGCGATTGGTCGCCCACCCCCTTCGATCGCGTAGAGCGTGCCGGTCTTGGCGTCGAGAGCAGCGGAGTGAACGGCGACGGGGAAGGGGGACGACTTCGTCAGTTTCCATTCCGGGTAGGTGTAGCGATGCACCTTGAGATCCGCCGTGAAGAGCAGGGCGCACTTCTTCTCCGGGCAGACGAGCGCGACCTGGTGTTCCAGCAGCCTGCCCCGCTCCTGCAACTCCGATGGCCCCGACGAGGCGCGCGGCTTGACGGGGACGAGGTCCCCAGCCTGGAAAGGTGTTCGGGTCGATAGATCCCAGCATTCCAACCGAGAGCCATCGGCGACGAGGATCTTGTTGCTCGTAGCGTTGAACGCGACAGAGCGTATCCAACTGTCGTAGCGCGGGCCGGCCGGGCGGGAGCGGACGACGGCGCGCTCCTTGTACGTCGTGGCGTCGAACAGGCGGACCCAGCCCTTGGCCTCGGCCGAGAGGGCGAGCCGGCCCGCCGGGTGGAAGGCGGTCGCGGTCACTTCGCTCGGGTGTTTGAAGGTCTCCTTTGCCTGCGGGAAGGGCAACTTCCAGAATCGCGCGGTGAAATCGTTGCTGCCTGAGAAGATCGTCCCGTCGGCCGCCATCGCCAGGGCACGCAATTTCCACTCGAAACTTCGGACCCCATCCCAGGGAGCATTCGGCTCGCTGTGGCCGACCAGTTTCGTGATGATCCGCCCGTCGGTCGCGTCGAGGTGGTAGATCGTGCGATCGGCTGCCCCACAGACAAGTTCCTTGCCGTCCTGCGAGAAGACGACGGAGAGGACTTGATTGGTGCTGACACTGAAACGCTTGGTGACGACGGACTTGCCGAGATCCCAGATTCGCACCTTGGAATCGCCGTGCGCGGTCGCCAAGAACTTGCCATCGGGGGAAAAGGCGGCGTTCCACAGGGCGGTTTGCCCGATCGTGTCGGGCTTCAGGTTCGTCTGCCTCGAAGTAAGTGTGTCGATCAGAACCAACTTGCCGTTGATGCCCAGGACGGCGAGTGTCCTGCTATCCACCGAGAGAGCGGCCCCGCTGACTTCCTCGTTCAGCTTCAATGTCAAAAATTTAGTCCGATGCCCGCGCTCGTCGCCGAAGTGGACCATGCCGTCCACGGCGATAGCGATGATCCGGTTGGAGTTGCCGACGTAGCCGGCCCACACGAAGGGACTCGTGTGGGCGAGTATCAGGGTGCCGCCTTGTCCGAGGTTCGTGCCGGGCACGTTCTGATCTACGGGCGGGTCGGGGCCGATCAACGGGTTCCGTCCGATGGGCGGGTTCTGATTCGTCGTCTGGATCGGCTTGATGCCGGGCGTGGGAGGGCCAGGCCAGCCCGTGGATGTGTCGAAGGCGAACGAGTCGATGAACTTCTGGGCGTCCTTGGAGGTCGGCGACAACTTATTGCTGACGAAGGTGATGCCGAAGAGTCGTCCATCCTTGTAGTAGTAGCGGGCGATGCCCGATCGTCCCTCGTTGGTCTCGAAACGCACCTCGACGCCGGACGTGTTGTCCACATCGACCTTGCGCTGACTGAGGATGCGCGAGTTGTTCATGATGACCCGGCCGGGGCTGAGTTCCGAGAGGGCGGCGACGCCGTTCGGCGTGTCGCCGAATCCGGCGATGAGGTGCGTCCGACCGCCCATCTCCAGGGTGAAGACCTTGGTGAGCTGGGCGTGGATGGGCATCCCCTTAGGCATCTCGGTCTCGGGCAACCCTGGGAAGTCCGCGCGGAAGCCGCTATCGAGGGGGGCGAAGGGGATCCAGTGGGTGAAGGCCGTGGGCGGCTCCGGCGGCCCGGAGTGATCCACCCGCAGGGCGATGCCCAGGATGAAGAACCCGCCCAGCGCCAGGCCGATCGCGGTCCAGGCCCGCGTCGAGGTCGCCATCGCGCGCTGCATCACGAAGATGAGCGCGAGGCCGGCTAGGACGGCCCCCAGGATGGAGAACGTCAGCACGCCGGCGAACCCCGCGACACCGTCGCCCAAGAGCCACGCCAGCATGGGGATCGACAGCGGCAGGAGCGAAAGCCAGACGACCTTGCCGCGCGGCTTGACCGGCATGCGGAACGGCTCGTCGCGATTGCCGAGTACCGCCATCACCTCGCGGGCCAGCTCGTCGTGCAGCCCTTCGCGGTGGACCGGCGTCACCTCGACCTTTCGGCCCTCCAGGTCGAGGAGCAACCGGGCGTCGCCGAGGTACTCGACCTTGCTTCCCAGTTCGACGAGGATCTCGCGCCCGCGCCCTCGCCAGATGTTCAGGCCGTCGGCGTCGATCTCCGCGTTGAACTCGCCCTTGAGTTTGTCGTTCGGGTCGCGGTGGACGAACAGCTCGAACCCCCGCGTCGCCGAGGGCCGACGCGCCGGTCGGCGGTCCTCCCTCTCCTCGCGGTCGTCCCGATCGTCGCGTTCGCGGGCCGGTCGGCGCGGTCGGTCTTCGCGACCCCGACCGCGAGGACCGCGACGCTCCTCGCGCGGCGGGTCGTCGTCGATCATCGACAGCGGGGCCACATCATTCTCAGACTCGACGGGGGGAGGGGCCTTGGCCCCGCCGGCATCCTTGGCCGTGAAGACGGCCTGGCACAGCGGGCAGCGCACGGACTGCCCGAGGACATCCTCGGGCACCTTCAACTGGCGCAAGCAATCCGGACACGATACGTTGACGGGCATGGCAGGCTCTCCCGACCTCCGAGGACGACGAGTCTTGGGGATGAATCGATGGTATCGCGTCGGAGGGCGTGCGTAAAGCGTGGATCGCAGAAATGGGGGCGACAAAGGAGTGCGCATGGGTAGGGCGAAGCCCAGCCGTTGCAACGGCTGGGCTTGGGAGCCGATCTCCAGAAGTAGAGATACCCCTCATGTGCATTCCTTTCACCCACCCGCTTGCCCTCGTCCCCTCCATCACCCATACTATAACCTCTACCCCGCCGCGCCCTGCTGCTCGAATCTGTTCCCACCAAGGATCTCTGCTCATGCGATTCGCGTTGCGTTTCCTCTTCGTCGCGGCTCTGGCATTCGGGCCGGCTTCCTCCGCTGTGGCCCATCCCGTCGTCGCGGGGTTCGAGCGATTCTTCACCGCCGACAAGGCCGACCCGGCGCGGGGCGGTCGGCTCCTGGTGGGCGAGTTGGGTTGCGCCAAGTGCCACACGACGGACGCCTTCCCGTCCACCAAACAGGCCCCGATCCTGACGGACGTCGGCGGTCGGGTGCGCGGCGACTACATGCAGAAGTTCCTCGCCGACCCGCAGGCCGCGAAGCCCGGCACGACCATGCCGCACCTGCTCGCGGGCGACCCGGACCGCGAGAAGAAGTCCGAGGCGCTGGCCCACTACCTCGCTTCGACGGGGTCTCTCCGTCACGAACGCATCGGCCTCAAGAACATCGCTGTGGGCCGCGACCTGTACACGAAGGTCGGCTGCGTCGTCTGTCACGGCCCGCGCACCGCCAAGGGCGAGGCCGACAAACTGATTTCGACCTCGATCCCGCTGGGCGACCTGAAGGAGAAGTACACCCTGCCGAGCCTCGCATCGTTCCTCGAGAACCCGCTGCACACACGGACCTCGGGTCGGATGCCCAAGCTGCTCGATGCCAAGGAGGCGAAGGATGTCGCCAGCTTCCTCCTCCAGGGGCTGAAGCCGACCATCGAAGGGAAGGGGACGACGACCTACGCCTACTACTCCGGTGACTGGGACAGGCTCCCCGACTTCAGCAAACTGAAGCCCGTCACCACGGGCACCGGCCCCGCCTTCAGCCTGGAGGTGGCCCAGAGCGAGAGCAACTATGCGATCCGCTTTACGGGCGTCTTCATCGCCCCGCGCGATGGCGAATACACCTTCACCCTGACCAGCGACGACGGCTCGAAACTGTACATCGGCGACCAACTGGTCGTCGATAACGACGGCATCCATGCCCCGATAACGAAGTCCGGGAGTGCGAAACTGACCAAGGGCATCAACAAAGTCGTCGTCCCCTTCTTCCAGGGAGGCGGCGGGGCGGAACTCGAAGTCCTGATCGAAGGGCCGGGCCTCAACCGCCGTCCGCTCGGTGAAATGGTAGCGCCGACCGAGGCCGACCTGAAGAAGAAGCCAGCCGTCAAGCCCACCAAGGGAGTCACCTTCGAGGTCAACCCCGCGCTGGTCCCCGAAGGCCGAAAGCTCTTCGCCTCGCTCGGCTGTGCCAGTTGCCACCAACTCGCGGAGAACGGCAAGCCGATCGTCTCGACGAAGGCTGCCCCGGCGTTCGACAAGCTCACCGCCGACAAGGGCTGTCTGGCGGAGAAGCCGACGGTCGGATCGGCGGACTACGCCCTCAGCGCGAAGCAGCGCGAGGCGCTCGGCGTCGCCCTGAAGGCGAAAGCCCCCCAGGCGACGACGGCGACGAAGATCGCCGACACGCTCTTGACGCACAACTGCTACGCGTGCCACGACCGCAACAAGGTCGGCGGGCCGCAGGACGAGGTCAACAAGCTGATCCTGACCACCATGCCCGAGATGGGCGACGAGGGCCGACTGCCGCCCTCACTCGACGGCGCGGGCGCGAAACTCCAGTCGGCCTACCTGCGCAACCTCCTCGACAAGGGTGGCCACGATCGGCCCTACATGCACACCCGCATGCCGGGTTTCGGCAACGCCAACGTCGGACACCTCGTCGAGGAACTGCCCAAGGTGGACAAACTGCCCATGATCCCGGAAGTAACGTTCAAAGAGTCCTCCACCCGGATCAAGTCGCAGGCGAGGCACCTCATCGGGGCGGGGGCGTTCGGCTGCATCAAGTGTCACACGTTCGCGGGCAAGAAGGCCGAGGGCGTCCAGGGCATCGACATGACGCTCATGACGAAACGCCTCCGCCGTGACTGGTTCCATGCCTACATCACCACACCCCAAACGATCCGGCCCGGCACGCGCATGCCGTCGTCCTTCATGGAGGGCAAGAGTCCGCTTCCCGATATCCTCGGCGGGTCCGCCCTCGTCCAGATCGAGGCGATGTGGGTCTATCTACTCGATGGCAACGGGGCACGGTTGCCCGCCGGCATGACTTCGGACTCGATCGTCCTCGAGCCGACCACCAGCGCGATCCTCTACCGCAACTTCATTCAAGGCGCAGGCACCCGCGCCATCGCAGTCGGCTACCCGGAGAAGGTACACCTCGCCTTCGACGCGAACGACATGCGCCTCGCCCTGATCTGGCAAGGGTCGTTCATCGACGCCCGCCGACACTGGAACGGGCGCGGCGATGGTTTTGAAGGGCCGGCCGGGGATAACATCGTCACCCTGCCCGCCGGCCCCGCGTTCGCCGTCCTCGACAAGCCCGATGCCGTCTGGCCGAAGGCTGCTGCGCGCACCCTCGGCTTCCGCTTCAAGGGATACCGTCTGACGAAGGACGACCGGCCGACATTCCTCTACGCGATGAACGGGATCCAGATCGAGGACTTCCCCAACGCCCTCGTCAGCGGCAAGGAAGTCCGCCTGAAGCGATCGCTCTCGCTGTCTTCGCCGAAGGCGGTGGAGGGTCTCACCTTCCGCGCGGCGGTCGGCACCAAGATCGATACGTTGCCCAACGGCTGGTATCAGATCGATGGCGGGATGAAGCTGCATTTCAGTGCTGGCGTGCCGCAGGTCCGCAAGGCAGGCGGCAAGAGCGAACTCGTCGTGCCGGTGACGTTCCAGGACGGCAAGGCGAAGGTGGAGTATGAGATCGCGTGGTGACGACACGTTGATGTAATGTGTTGGCGAATTCGTAGGGTGGGTCGAGCGGAGCGAGGCCCACCACC
>JANXSH010000173.1 GCA_025356615.1 Planctomycetia bacterium
GGCTCCCGTTCCCGATGCAGTCGCTCACCTACTCCCTGTCCCCGGTCTCGTCCGGGCCCACGGACGGGGGGCAGTACGTCACCATCACGCGGAGCGTGGGAACGAGAAAAGAAACCATCCCTTCTCGTTCCCACGCTCCGCGTCGATCTCGTTCCCACGCTCCGCGTCGATCTCGTTCCCACGCTCTGCGTCGATCTCGTTCCCACGCTCTGCGTGGGAATGCCCTGCGGACGCTCTGCGTCCCGTGTCGTTGCGACTTGTGTATAAACGACAGGAGCGAGGCCCACCCTACACGTCAATCAACGCAGGCGCCCCCGAAAGTTTTCAACAGGCCGATAAGCGGCTAGAATTGCCCAGTGAACGTGAGATCACACAGAAGTAGGTGCCGCGAGCCGAGCGGCACTTCCCCCGTCCGACTCGGCTCGCTGGACCTACTTATTCTAGCCGCTTATCGGCCTGTTGAAAGATTTGCCACACCCGATCCGGGACGGTCTGGATTTTCCCCCTTCTCGATACCTATAGATTCCGTAAAGTGGCGAGACGGTGGCACGAGCTGTCAATTTGTGACATATGGAGAATATGACCATTTTGGGAAAAATATACAAATTGGAGAAAATAGACGGTTGTCGATAGTTCTTCTTCCTCCTAGAACCTCTCAGACGTAACCGGCGCAAGAACTGTGCCGGTTTTTTTGGACGGAGGTGTCAACTCGTGGAGGAAACAGATCATGCACACCTCTCTGATCATGGTTGCGCTGCTGGGGCCGGGCGAAATCACCGGCACCTCGACGGTGCAGACTCTGAAGTGGCAGGACAGCTACAGCACCGCTCGACAGATGGGGAGGCAGCAAGGGAAGCCTCTCGCGGTGTTCATCGGCAACGGCCCAACCGGGTGGAAGAAGGTCGTCGAAGAAGACAAGCTGTCGGTGAAGGCGACGCGGGTTCTCACGGAGGGCTACATCTGCCTCTATGTGGACCGGACGCAACCCGGCGGCGAGCGACTCGCCGAGAGCTTCGACGTTCCTTCGGGTCCGGGCCTCGTGTTGAGTTCGCGTGACGGCGAAGGCCAGGCGTTCTTCCACGCCGGCAAACTGACCGTCGGCAACGTCGAAGAGCGACTCGTCAAGTACAGCGGCATGCGGGCCATCACGCGCACCGAAATGCTCGTCGATCCCCGAGTCAGCTACGCCTACGATCCCACCTCGAGTAGCCCTCCTTCGACCGGCTACACAGCCCCCCCGATGCAAAACTATGCGAGCCCGTCCTACAGCGGGTCCAACTTCGGAGGGTACTCCGGAGGCTTCGGTGGCGGTCGCAGTGCCAACTGCTGACGATAATCCATGCTGGTGTCGGTCCGACACCTCTCCACAGGTAGTGGCCCGATGGGCCTATTTTGCTCCCTGTTCGCCCCCTGTTCCTAGACCGCCCCCCGATTGACTTCTTCGAGGATCGATCCTGTCCGAAGGACAGTTTCGGCTCGAATCTGACATCGCTCTTTGGGGGAGCAGGCCGACCGGCCTGCTCCCTGTCGCATTTCTTCATCCGATTTCCTCCCTCCCCTCATCTCCCGTTCCATACCCTGATCGTGTCGCCTTTTCCTGTTCTCCTTCGGAGGCTCCCATGTTCGTGCACGCCGCCTCGATCCTCTGCTGTCTCGCCCTCGTGACGGTCTCCCTCGGCGAGGAGAAAGTCACCAAGAAGCCGCTCGGCACCTGGGTGCGCGAGAGCAACGGCCACAAATTCGTCTTCGACATCAAGGCCGAAGGCCTGACGATCAACGTGACGGCGGGAGAAGGCAGTCTCACCGCCGAGGCGAGTTACGGCTTGACCAGCGACGGGACGCTGTTCGGCATCCTCACAAAGGTGGAAAAGAAGGGCATGGAGAACGGCCCCCAGAAAGGCGACTTGTTCAGCTTCGACTTCAGCGCCAACAAGAAAGAATTGACCCTGAGCAACCTCAAGGGAACGCGCACCAGCGACGAGGCCGCCAAGGCCACCGAGGGCGTGTACGCTCTCGAGAAGAAGAAGTAGGATAGGGCAACGGCCTCCAAGCCCAGCGGTTGCAACCGCTGGGCTTCGGCCAGAATCCGCCGGGCACTCGATTCCCTGCTAAGTCTCCTCCCTCGCCCGTCATATCTTTGACTAAGATGGCGACCACACGACCCGACTTCCGATCGGTCGAGGAGGTGCAGCGGTTGTTCCTGCGCCACGCGGGGATCTTGCGCGGGTTCATCCTGGGGCTACTCCCCGACCACGATCGATCGGAGGATGTCTTTCAGGAATTGTTCCTGACCATCACCCGCAAGGCCGAGGACTATCGGCCGGGGACGAACTTCCTCGCCTGGGCACGGGCCATCGCCCGATTGAAGGTGCTGGAGCAATACCGATCGACCCAGGCGGGGCCGCACTTGCTCGACCCCGACGCGCTCGACGCGGTCATCGCCAGCGCCGAGGAACTCGACGATAGCTGGGCCGACCGGCGAGCAGCTCTCGCCCAATGCCTCGACCAGTTGGCCCCACGGGCGAGGGAGATCCTGGAACTTCGCTACTGCGAGGACTGCTTGCCGCCCCCGGAGATTGCCTCCCGCCTATCGTGGACCGTCAACGCGGTCAACGTGGCCCTGTCGAGGGCCAGAAAGTTCCTCCAGGAGTGTACCCGCCGACGGATGGCGACCAAGGAGCCTTGAACGTGGACGCCGGACGCCTGCACGATCTCTTCGAGGCCCATCTCGAGCGTCGATTGACGCCCGACGACCGCGCCGCGCTCGATGAGACGTTGCGAAGTTCTCGCGAGGCCCGCGTACTCTTCTGGGAACACGTCCACCAACATGCCATCCTGTGCGAGTTGCTCGCCGAGGCGCGTGGCCGAACCCTCGCTGCGGAGGAAGTCCTCGCGGACCTCTGCCCCCCAGAGAAGGTCCCCCGTCGCCGAACGGCACGTCGGTTCGCGCTTGCTGCCGCCGTGATCCTGTTCGCGATCGGGCTTGGCGCATGGCTCCGGCCCGGCCTCTCCCCGGACGATCCAGAGGCCGACACCGGCTCGCCCCTCGCGCGGCTCGTCGATCTGCGGGGGGACGTGTTCATCGTCGCCGAGCGTGGTCGGGTCGCCGCCTTCGCCGGGCAGATCGTCCGGCCCGGCGAGGAGGTCGGGACCGGCGAGAGCAGTTCCGTCGTCGTCCGCTACGACGACAGCAGTCGGCTCGAACTCAACAGCGAAACCTCCGTTCGCCTGCTCGAACACGATGTCGTCCTCGACGAGTCCAGTGCGGACAAGCGCGTCTTCCTCATGAAAGGGGCGCTCTTCGCGAACGTCGCGCCGGGGTCGAGTGGTCGGCCCATGCAATTCAGCACCTCCCAGGCCGACCTGATCGCGCCGCGTGCCCGGTTCAGTTCGACGAGCCTGCTGGGCGAGACGCGCATCGAGATGGAAGCGGGCAGCGCTCACCTCGCACGCAACGGCGAACGGCGGAGCATCGAGATCCACACCGGCACCTACGCCATCGCCGCCAGCGAGTCGGAGGTCTATCGCCCCGCGCCCATGCTCCCCGCCGGGACCGAGCCGGCGGTCGTGCTAGCCGACGGGTCCGGCCCCATCCATGCCCTTGCGGTCCTCCACGACGGGCCGACCCTCGCTTACGGTTGCTCCAACGGCCAGGTCAAACTCTGGGATGTCATCACCCGGCGACAGCGCGGCGTCATCAAGAGTGAGCACCGCCGCGCGATCAGCCTCGCCGCCGCCCCCGACGGGCGAACCCTCGCCGTCGGCTACGAGCCGGGCAAGCTGCCGCGCGACGGCATCACCGCCGTCTGGGACACGCGCAAGCTCCGTCGCCTGCACACCTTCGACGGCCTCCGCCGTGTCCAGGCGATGTCCTTCACCGGCGACAGCCGATCGCTCGCCCTGGTCAGCGGCGAGAAGAACCCGCGCGGCGTCCTCGTCTGGGATCGGGGCGATAGCCGGGAACGGCTCCAACTCGGCGACCGCGTCGCGCCCGCCGTGACGCTCGCCGTCAGTCCCGACGGGCGGACGCTGGCCGTCGGCGGACGCGACGGCGTCATCCGCCTCTGGGATCTCAACACCGGCAGGCCACAGGGCCGGCTCGTCGGCCACACCCGCGACGTACAATCACTAGCGTTCCAGCCCGGCGGCGAACTCCTCGCCAGCGGCAGCCGTGATGGCACGATTCGCTTCTGGTCCCTCGCCGACGGCCAGTCGATCCGCACTGCGACGGGCAAGTTCAACGAGGTCCGTTGTCTCGCATTCTCCCCCGACGGCTCGACCCTCGCCAGCGGTCATGCCGGAATCGCCCTGCTCTGGGATGTCACATCCGCCACCCAGAGAACGGCCCTCCGGGCGCACAAGTTCGCCATCACCTCGCTCCTCTATCTGCCCGATGGCCGGACCCTCGCCACCGCCGGATGGGACGGGACGGTCAAGCTCTGGGATCTACACCCGGCGAATGTGGATCGAGACCCGTAGGGTGGTTGGAGCGGAGCGAAAACCCTGTCCACTCGTCGTTTCACGCTTCGATCGGGACAACTTCCCGTCTGAACTCTCCGATGTTCCCTCGCTCACCGTTCCCTTCTGTTCGCAGGTTCGAGATTCTCGCTTCGCAATAATTTCACTCCCAAATCCCATTTTCTCAGCCCTGACGTGAATTCTGGCCTACAGTTCATTCGGACCCGAAGCCTCCTCACGAACCGAGCCAGATGAGCGAACTAGACGAAGTCTTGCGCGAGTTCCTGATCGAGTCTCACGAGAACCTCGATCAACTCGACCGCGATCTGGTAGTCCTCGAGCAAGACCCGCGTCACAGCGAGGTGCTGGCGAACATCTTTCGCACCATCCACACGATCAAAGGCACCTCGGGCTTCTTCGACTACCACACCCTCGGAGCGATCACGCACTCGGGTGAGAACCTCCTCAGCAAGCTCCGCGATGGCGTCCTCCTCGTCACTCCTGACATCACGAGCGGCTTGCTCGCTCTCGTCGATGCGATTCGCGCTATCCTCGCTCGCATCGAGGCGAACGGCAAGGAAGGCGAGACCGACTACGCCGCACTCGTCAAGCGACTGGATCGGCTACAACAGCCGTCACCGCAGGCGGGTCAGGCACCGCCTACACCGCTGCCAGCACCCGAGCTTCATGAGGCTGGCTCGGCTGATGTCGTCAGCGGGGTCAGCGAGACGAATATCCGCGTCGATGTCTCCCTGCTCGATCGTCTCATGAACCTCGTCGGCGAACTCGTCCTGGCCCGCAACCAAATCCTGCAATACGCCTCGGGCCATAAGAATCCGGTCTTCCTCGGCATGTCGCAGCGGCTGAACCTCATTACGACCGAGCTGCAAGAGAACGTCATGAAGACGCGCATGCAGCCGATCTCGACGATCTGGAACAAGGTCCCCCGCGTCGTCCGCGACCTCGCCCTGACGTGCGGCAAGCAGGT
>JANXSH010000232.1 GCA_025356615.1 Planctomycetia bacterium
GGGTCGGCGAACACCAACGTGTTCGCGTCGAGGAAGTGGACCTGGAATTGGTCGCGCGGCTTGTTGGCTTTCAGAAGCACATTGCTGAGACTGTCGAGTTCGCCGTTGATCTGGTAGACATCATACGACTTGCCACTCTTCGACTTGATGGGGTTCTGGGCGGTCAGCCGGAGGGTCGTCCGCATCGCGTCGGCCTTGTAGGGCTTCTTCGTCTGGAGGACGGTGAACACCCAGTCGTTCTGCAGGTTCAATGCCGTGATGACGCGGTTGACCTCGTCGGGGGCGAAGCCCATGTTGCCTTTGAATCGTTCGGCGCTGAACCCGCCATCGCGGTCATCGAACCCTTCGACCTGGAGCGTGCTGGCGAGCGTTCGGTCCATGGGGTAGGAGATGACGACTTGCGTGTCGTTCGGCAAGAAATTCGTGACGTTCCCCAGGACCGGCCCAGTCGGCGAGGTATCGCCGCCCGGCCCTGCGGGTGGGGTGTCGCCGTCGGAGCCGCCGGGCTGAGTTACCGGCGGCTTCGTGCCGGCGTTCGTATCCTTCTTGTCGCCGGACAGCATGAAATACAACGTGATGCCGATGCCGACGACGGCCGCCAGCGCCAATAGTCCGCCGAAGAGGAGGACGGGCGACCCGCCGAGCGCCTTCTTCTTGGGGGCATCTTCGTCGCCGACGAGCCGCTTCTTGGGGTTCGTCTTGCTCGGCCCCTTCGCGCCGGCCTTGGCCACGCCCTTGTCGGCGGGTTTGTTGGTGATCTTGGTGTCACCCTTCTTCTTCGGGGCGGGAGCCTCGTCCTCTTCCTCGATGTCGGCAGGCTCCGCCACGACGAAGCGGAACTTGCACTTCGGGCAATCGATCTTCCGACCGATGAGGCCCGGATCGCGGATCGGGACCATCGCCTCGCAGCTCGGACACTCCTGCTTGAAACTGGTGCTTGTTGCCATGCGTGGTCTCCCGTTTCTAGTTGAGGAAGTTCGTCCGGCTGATGAAGTTTTCGAGTGAAGGCAGACAATATTGATTCTAACGAACTACCGGGGGCGAAGGCAAAGGACAAAACCCCGAGACCGCCCGTTTCGTTGGCGCGGGTCTGGGGTACGGTACGTTCCCGATCACGAATCGCCTACTTATGATATAATGTAACCGAGTCCATCGCCCGCGCGAAGGCCGTGTGAGAAAGATTCGGGCGAGAATCTGTCGCGGAGGGGAATACATGTCGCGATCGCTCTCTCGGTGGCAGGCTGTTCTGCTCGGCGTCTGCGTCCTCGTCGCCGTGGGACTCGGGACGCTCGGGCTGTTCGCCGTCGGCTCGCGGGGTTGGTTCGGCAAGGACGCCCTGAACGTCCGCGCCGGCTTCCGCGAGATTCGCGGCGTCGAAATCGGGACGCGCGTCCGCATCCAGGGCATCGACGCCGGAGAAGTCGTCGCCATCGACCCGCCCGCCGGCCCGACGGACCCGGTCATCCTGCACTTGCGGCTCAAGTCAACCTTTCGGCACCTCGTTCGCGTCAGCTCCACCGTCCAGATCGTCAGCGAAGGGATGATCGGCGGCAAGGTCGTCGAACTCCGCGCCCCCGTCGCCACGACCGGCAAGCCTGGCCCGGACCTCGCGCTAGCTCAGGAGAACGCTTTACTCGCCTCCGAACCATCCGCCGAGTTGGCCGATGTCCTCGGTAATGTCGGCAAAGCTCTCGAAGGCATCCAGTCGGGCCAGGGTTCGCTCGGCAAACTCCTGAACGACCCGGAGGCCTACAACTCCCTCGTCTCGTTGCTGCGATCCGGCAACGACGCCGTCGATAAGGGAAAGGACACGCTCACCTCGATCGAGCGGAACTCCGACGCCCTCAAGAAACTCCCCCTGATCGGCGGCTACATCGAGGACCCGACGGCACTGCTCGTCCGCCCCAAGAGCGAGCGCCACCGCCGGGTCTATGCCGAGGGCGAATTGTTCGAGCCGGGCCGGGCCGTCCTGACGGCGCGCGGCAAGGAGAGCCTCGACACCATCGCCTCCTGGCTCGAGGGGCTGAAACACAAAGGCTCCGACGTGGTCATCGTCACCTACGCCGACCCCAAGACGAGCGACGCGAAGACCGCGAACACCATCACCCGGCAACAGAGCGAGGCGGTCATTACTTACCTCAAGGGCAACCACAAGATCCACAAACTCGGCTGGTTCAGCTCGCGCAAGGTCACGCCACTTGGCATGGGCCTCCAGCCGCCGCCCGCTGCGGAGACGGATCCGGTCCCGGCGGGCCGGGTCGAGGTGATCGTCTTCGTTCCCCTTAGTTGACACGGAGACAGGCATGGCGGAACCGCGCGTCCACTCGGCGATCCTGTACCACTTCTGCCGCCTCCGGCTGCCGGGGGTCGCCCTGTCCCAGGACGCATTCAGCCGACAACTCGATCGATCCTACGAGCGCGCCTCCCGCCAGGTCGGCGGCCTGTCGTGGCCGGCGTTCCTCGAGAAGTTGCACGCCCTCGACTGGTTCCTCGCCTGCGCCTGCCTCCAGGGCATCGCCGTCGCCTGGGAGTCGTTGTTCGCCGCCCGCGCCACGCGGTCGGACATGCTCCTCGTCGACGCCCTGCGTGCCCGCGCGACGCGCCTCTTCCCGCGCGACCCCGAGCGCCAGGAGGAGGCGGTCCTCGACTTTTGGGGCTTCCTTCTTGCGGGGGAGCGCGAGGGGTCCGTACCGATCCTCGCCCGCTACGACGGCCAACGCCCGCTCGTCCCGTGGCTGATCTGCGTCTTCCACAACAAGATCCTGTCGGAGATGCGCAAGTCGCGCGGCGAGATTTCCTTGCCCGACGACGACCTCGTCTCGATCGAGCCGGTGCTGCCCGAAGACGCCGACGCCCGGTGGCACGACCGCTTCCGCGAGGCGGCCCACGAGTGGTTCTGCGAACTATCCGACCAAGATGTCCTCCTACTCGGCCTGCGAATCCGATACAAATTATCTCAGAGGGAAGTCGCCCGACTTCTCGGCATCCACGAAGGCAACGTCACCCGGAAGATCGACGCCCTGAGCAACAAGTGCCACGAACAGATCGGCCGGACCCTTCGCGAACTGGGATGGACGGGCGACGACCTGTTCGGATTCATCCGCAAGGAGATGGCCAGCCTGCTCCTCGACGAGCCGCGACTCGCAGCCGACCGTTTAGCGTCTACGCTCGCCGAACGCGGCAAGACCCTCCCCGCCGAGCATGCAGCAGGAGAATTGGCCACAGACCCGTAGGGTGGGTCGAGCGGAGCGAGGGCACCACGCGTATCGGGGACCAGTCTGAGAGAATTGCTACATTAAAATCATGCCTTCCGATCGATACCACGCCGAAAAACTAGACGACGAGCTGCCCGGCGTCGTCGGCACCTCCGCCGCCATGCGCGAGGTCTACCGGCTCACGCGCATGGTCGCGCGCGCCCCCACCTCGGTGTTGCTCGTCGGCGAGACGGGCACGGGCAAAGAAGTCATCGCCCGCGCCATCCACCTGCTCAGCTCGCGCGAAGACGGGCCGTATGTCCGGGTCAACTGCGGGGCGCTGGCCGAGAGCCTCCTCGAGAGCGAGCTGTTCGGCCACATCAAAGGCGCGTTCACCGGGGCGATCGACAACAAGACCGGACGCTTCGAGGCGGCCCACGGCGGGACGATCTTCCTCGACGAAATCAGCAGCATGAGCGCCAAGCTCCAGGTCAAACTCCTGCGCGTCTTGCAGGAGAAGGAGTTCGAGCGCGTCGGCGAGAGCAAGACGATCCGCGTCGATACCCGCGTCGTCGCCGCCACGAACCAGTTGCTCACCGACGAGATCGAGGCGGGACGGTTCCGCGAGGACCTGTACTACCGCCTCAACGTCTGGCCCATCTTCCTCCCGCCGCTGCGCGAGCGCCGCGAAGACATCCCCGCGCTGGCGAAATCGTTCCTCGCGCGGCACGCCAACGACCACCGCGTCGATATTCCCGTCCTGACCCCCGAGATGATCGCGGTCTTGCAGCAATACGACTGGCCCGGCAACGTCCGCGAACTCGAGAACTACATGGAGCGGGCCGTCGTCATGCTCAGCGGCCACTCGGTGACGCCCGACCTCCTCGCCCCGCCGGGCCACGCCGAGCGCCGCTGGAAGCCGCTCCGCGCGCGGGGCGGCGACCTGCAATCGCTGATCCAACAACTCGTGCGCCAGGGGATCCAAACCTACCCCGACGGCGACCTCGACGAACGAATCGTCGGCGGGGTCGAGCGCGAGTTGATCGAGCAAGTGTTACGGCAATGCGGGGACGTCCATGTGAAGGCGGCCCTCCGCCTGGGCATCAACCGCAACACGTTGCACAAGAAGGTCGAGAGGTACAAGGGGATATCGGGCGAGCCTGCGTAGGGCCAAGGCCCGCCTCGGAGTCGCGGCGAATCATTCCGCCATCAACCCCCGTCGTGCCTCTTCCAGCTTCTTTCGTTGTTCCTCGCTCACGACGGGATACTGGAGATCGAGCGATCGAATCTTCGTCGTGAGGACGTCCGCGACGACCGAGCGAGCGGCCCACTTGTTGTCCGCCGGGATGACGTACCACGGGGCCGACTTCGTACTCGTCGCCTCCAGCGCGGCCTCGTAGGCGTCCATGTATTCGTCCCAAAAAGCGCGCTCCGAGAGGTCGGACGCGGAGAACTTCCAGTTCTTCTCCGGTCGCTCGAGACGGTCGAGGAATCGACGTTTCTGCTCCTCCTTGGACACGTGGAGGAAGAATTTCAGGATGACCGTCCCGTTGCGGACGAGGTGCTTCTCGAACGAGTTGATGTCCTCGTACCGCTTCGTCCAGAACGCCTTGCCCCGCTTGCCGGGGGGCAACCTCTGGGAGTCGAGCAGCTCGGGATGCACCTTGACGACGAGGACTTCCTCGTAGTACGAGCGGTTGAAGATCCCGATGTGCCCGCGTTCGGGCAGGCACTTCGTGCAGCGCCAGAGGAAGTCGTGCTCCAAATCCTCCGAGGAGGGCTTCTTGAAATTGGAGACCTGGCAGCCCTGCGGGTTGACGCCGGACATGACGTGCTTGATGGTGCCGTCCTTCCCGGCCGCGTCCATCGCCTGGAAGACGACGAGGACGGAGTAGCGATCGTCGGCGTAGAGGAGATCCTGCGCCTCCGCGAGGTCCGCCAAATTCTGGTCGAGGATCACTCGCGCCTGCGCCTTGACCTCGTCCTTGCCGAGTTCCTTCAACTCCTTGGTCTGCGCCCATCCCGTGTCGTGGTCCTTCAACCGGAGCTTCTTGCCGGGCGCGACCAGGAGCTGTTTCAGGATATCAGGGTTTATCATGAGACTTTAGCAAGGTTAGTGCAGGTACAACATCGGGCGCTTCTCGTAAGGTTAAACGGGCAGGCTGGTTG
>JANXSH010000265.1 GCA_025356615.1 Planctomycetia bacterium
CCTACGCCTCCGCCTTCGTCTGGAAGAACGACAAGGACGCGTACCTCGTCTGCCACGGCAACGACTACGCCACCGGCCACAAGCTCACGGACGGCAAGGAGCTCTGGCGGCTCGGCGACCTCAACCCGCGCGACGAGTACAACAAGTACCTGCGATTCGTCGCCTCCCCGGTCTGCACGCCGGACCTCATCGTCGTCCCCAGCGCCAAGAACGGGCCCGTCGTCGGGCTGAGGCCGGACGCCACCGGCAAGATCAAAGCGGGCGACAAGGCCGAGCAGTGGCGCATGGCGAAGGGCACGCCCGACGTGCCCTGCCCGCTCGTCGCCGACGGCCTCGTCTACCTCGCGGGGGAGGGCGGCGGCCTGACCTGCCTCGACGCGAAGACCGGCAAGGCGTACTACTCGCGCAAGCCGACGCACACCCACCGCCATCGGGCCTCCCCGGTCTTCGCCGACGGCAAGCTCTACTTGACCGCCCGCGACGGTGTGGTCACTGTCGTCAAGGCGGGCAAGGAGTTCGAGAAGATCGCGACGAACAAGCTCCCCGACCAGATCGCCGCCTCACCGGCGGTCTCCAACGGGCGAATCTACCTGCGCGGCTTCGAGTACCTCTGGGCCATCGGCAAGGAGTGAAGTCGGCGATCGGGGCGCGGCGAACATCGAGGGCGAAAGCCAGCGCACCCGCGCCAAGGAGAAGACCCCTCATGTCCCGGCCCCTCACGGGTGGGTCGTCGGGAGGTAAGAGAGTGTAGGCCCAGTAGAACCAGGCTTGCTTTTCGCCCCCCTCGCGTTCGGCGATTCCCCTTGACGATAAGCGCTTGACAATCTACCTTGTTAGTTAGCTGAGGGCGCTTAGCTCAGCTGGCTAGAGCACCAGCTCGACACGCTGGGGGTCACAGGTTCGAATCCTGTAGCGCCCATTAGACGGAAGTCCTTTGCCAAGTGTGGCTTACACACCTTCCGACCGTTCGGGAGTGCGGCATCGAAACTCGAAAGATTGCGGGAAAGTTCCGCAATAAGGAGTTCCGATGGCCCGCACTCCGAACGGCACCCCACCTTCGTACCCGAAAAAATCGCACGAGGGCCAGGGCCGCATCACCGTCCGTCTGGCGGACGGCAGGCGGCACGACCTGCTCCTCGGCAAATTCGGCAGCCCCGAGAGCCGAGCCGAATACCGCCGTGCCCTGGCAGAATTGGAGGCCAGCGGCGGGCGCTACCCGCTCAAGGAAAAGGGGGAAGTGTCCACCGGCCTGACCGTGGCCTAGTTGTCGTTGCGGTTCTGGAAGTACGCGGAAGGGTACTACCGGCTGACGGACGGATCGCCCACGGGTGAACTGGACCAATTCCAGTACGCCCTGAAGCCGCTGGTCGATCTGTACGGACGAACCCTGGCAGACGAGTTCGGCCCCCTGAAGTTGAAGGTCGTCCGGCAGAGGATGATCGACACGTTCAAGTACCACGTCCGCTTCACCGCCGAAGAGGACACTCCCGAATCGTGGGTCCACGAGAACCGGCTTCGCCTGGGGACCGAGCCGAACGTCGGGGAGGTCAGGAACAGCCGCAAGGAGGGCTGGAGGCCGGTCGAAATCCTCGGCAAGAAGCAAACCCTCTCCCGCAAGGTCATCAACCAGCGCATCGACCACATCAGGCGACTGTTCAAGTGGGCCGTGTCGGAAGAACACGTCCCCTCGAGCGTGTACGAGGCGCTGAAGACGGTCGCCGGTTTACGCAGGGGACGATCCGGCACCTACGACAAGCCGAAGGTCAGGCCGGTCCCCGAGCAGCAGGTCCAGGCAGTCCTCCCCTTCCTCTGCCCGCAGGTGGCGGCGATGGTGCAGTTGCAGCCGCTCATGGGCGCAAGGGAGACGGAAATCTGCGTCATCCGTGGCCGGAACATCGACCGCAGCGGTCCCGTCTGGTGGTATGTGCTGGACCCGAACGAATTGTCCGAGGACGGACGGCCCTGCAACCTCCACAAGACGGCGCACCACGAGGCTTCCGATGGCGGGGCAGCCGTGAAGGTGCTGCCCATCGGCCCGCAGGCCAAGGAACTGCTCAAGCCCTGGCTCCGAGGGGACCAGGACGAATACCTCTTCCAGCCGAGGGAGGCCAGGCAGTCGCAGAACGTCAAGCGGCGGGCGGGTCGGAAGACCCCCTTGTGACCTTCGCACGTCGAGCATCAGGCGAAGAAGAAGAAAGCCAGCCCCAGGCGTGCGCCCAAAGAACGCTACGACCGCCACAGCTACGCTCGTGCCATCACCAGGGCCTGCAAGAAGGGGGGCTTCCCCCACTGGCACCCCCACCAGTTGAAGCATTCGTGCGGGACGGCGGTTCGCAAGAGGTACGGTGCCGAGGCTTCGAGGGTGTACCTGGGCCACTCGAAACTGTCCACGACCGAGATTTACGCCGAGAAAGACCTAGCCCTGGTGGAGCAGATTGCTCTGGAAATCGGGTGACGCAGGCGACAGAACAGGCATTCTGAACGAGCGGAAATGACCAAGGGCGGTGAACCTCGAAGTGGGTATCAACGCCCCGAGCTTTCTGCCGTCGAGTCTTCACGGCAGGTGAATTCACCCCATCGCACCCGCCGTTCTATCCAGGTCTTCGCCCATCCCATGCCGCCTTCAACTCTTCGGAGGCTCGTTCCGAGGCAGTCTGGCGCTGGGTCGGGGTTCGGACCTGGGCACGGTCCTGACCTTGCGGTTGGCCTTCCTGGGTCATGGCGTCGATGAATTCTTGTACCCATTGACGAGTCGTGCATCTCTGCCCACCTGCCAGGACGGACTTCAGGCGGATTCCCTTCCGAAGCCCTTGGGTACACCAGCGCCAGATCGTGCCCAGGGATACCCTCTTGCCTGGTCGTCTCCCTGGTATGAACTTGGCCACCTCGGTCAAAGTCAGATACTCTCCCACTCTGCCTTGGTCCACCGATGGCTGTCGTCCCGCCAGGGATGCTGTCTCGGTGGAGGCATTGCCTCCAGGCAGAGGAGTTTTCGGGCAACGTGGAGTACCATCCGCCCTCGGTAACGAACTCCTGAGCCATTCCCTCCAGGTCATTTCCTTGAGGCGGAGGTGGTCGTAGACCTCGGCCAGACTCACCCACTCCGATTCGTTCGAGTCGAGCAGCAGGTCGCACTCACCCGCTTCGTCCCAGAGCGGAGTCAGGTCCGCCCAGGCCGGTCCACCCTCCGGTCCGTCGGCAAGCACGATGCGGGTGCCCCCGTCGGGGATGCGCTCGCAGATGAAACACTTCATCTTGCCGTGGTCGGCCCTCATTTGCATGTCCATGTCGCACCGTGAAAAGTTAATTCGATCAGGGCAATCGCCCATCCGGTGTCAGCGGGCACCTCCGAGCAAGGTCGCACCGCATTCCCGCCGACCCTTCACCGCCAACGCCATCCTGAACCTCATGCGCCGCCCTGCCAGGGCCTGCTTCACTGCCGACTCTTCGGGCAAGACCTTGCCGATCAACACCCGCACTCGTCCATCCTCACCCCACTGGAGTCGGTCGTCTTCCTTGCCGCTGCCGATCATGAGCAGGCCGATACCGTCGGGCGGGCGAACGTCCAACCGAGCCTTCGTCGGACGGGCCTGCCTACTGCGGGCCTCGAAGCCGCAGGCCGTCCTCGACTCCACGTTCGCCGCCCACTCTTCGGGATCGCCCTGGCCACTCCAAGGACTGTTCCGCCGCTGTCGCCCGATGGTGAATGGCGACAGCGGCGGTTTCCACGCAACGTTCCCGAAGCGCCCCTGGAGGGTCGTCCTCCCGTTTCATTGCCGCTTGTCGTCGTCCCATTGGAAGCCAAGGCGGTTGACGGCGTGTTCGATGCCGTCACGTCGAGGAAATTCTTGACGAACGCCCACGCTCGTCGCATCCCGACGTGATCCATCCCACCCCAGCCGAAGGCGAAGAAGAAAGGCGACTTCTGCACTTTCTCCCCTTCGAAGTGGCGAGGAAGTCTTCGACCTCCTTGCGTCCTTCGAACTCCAAGGCAGGGAAGTACATGGCGACCGTATCCGGCAGCGTGGGGTCGGTGATGGTGTCATTCCGTATCACCTAACCATGCTCGATGGGCATTCCGCCTCGCAGGACGGCCCAACCCTCGACGTAACTCGCCTCGCCGTACTCCAGCAGTTTCAGGACGACCTTTCGGACGTTGAACCAGCACTGTTTCATTGCGGCACGGATCGCCGCACTCGTCCGGTGCGACTTTGCTCGGTCTTTCAGGCTGGGCCAAGGACCGGCTGGCAACCAACGGCGGCACCACTCGATCTCTTCGGCGGTCATTTCCTTGGCCGCATTCCCGTCCGCTCCGATGACGAAACTCATTGCCCTCCCCTTTCATGATTCGACATCTCGATGATCCCCCTATCGACTTACAACCCCTTCGTCAACGCCACGTACATCAACGCCGCCACGAGCGGCATCTGGCCAGGGCGGTTTGAAGATTGACCTTGGCGAGGAGGGAAGGGAATGGTAACCGGGGCAGGACGATTTCTGAGGCCAGGAGGTCTGTCGGATGTCTACCCCCCTTCCCCTGCTCGAGATCCTTGCCCAGGTCCCCGACCCCCGCTCCCGTCACGGCCGACGCCACCCGCTCTCCGCCATCCTCTCCCTCGCCG
>JANXSH010000281.1 GCA_025356615.1 Planctomycetia bacterium
CTGCTGAGCGGCGTGTGGGCGGAAGTCTACCGTAAGACGCTCGAGATCGCAAGTAGGGCCGAAGTCAGAACTCCTGAGCAACCTGGCCTGTTTAGGGCTAGAATTGCGGGATAATCTGCGAATAGGAGAGATCGCACCCTGGTGAAAAGAGTAGATCGTAGTCTTGCCCGTTCACCCCTGGCTGATCTTCCCGTTGAAAACGCCAAAGACATCGAGGACGTTGAAGAGCGCGACGACGACTTCCTTCTTCCCAACGGTGGAGGTGATTTCGTACAGCGAATCGTGTTGCGGAGCCTCCCGCACCCGAAGCGAATCACCCCGAACGGTCACGACGCGGGCGTCCTTCAACAAGATGGTGAAGTCCTTCTTCGTGGTTTCGCTCTGGAAGTCGTCGAAGGAGCCAGCGGGGTACGTCGGTGGAATTTCGCTCCCTAGGATTTGGGTCTTTTTCAGGTGGGAGAACTCTGCTGACAACTCGGCCTCATCGCGGAACTCGCCAGCGTAAGTGCAATCGACTTCCCCGTTCACTTGTTGAATCATGGCTCGTCACTTCCAAATGAGTGGTTGTTGGGCGATAGCCTCTTCATTATACAACAAATGAACCCAATACAACCCGGCCTCTTGAAACAAACATCCGTGAATCCGAAACGTCACTCCCTGGATATCCAGTGGATCGTTGGTAAACTGCATCGTATGCGACTTCGTGCGGAAGACGAGATCGTTGGTATCGGCATTTCGGATCTCGATACGCCCTTGAGCCGGTCCTCGGCAACCTGTCAGTTGCGCGAATATACAGAGTTCTCGCTGGAGGATCGGGAAAGGAGGCACTTCCGCAGAGCGGAGCTTACCGATCAGTCCGATGATCGATACGCGATGATTGTTGGCCGGATCGATCACGACATCGTCGCAAACGATCAGATAGCGCACGACAGGCAATACCTGGCTCATGACATCCTCCTTCTCTTATGCCTCTATCAGCGCCCCCGCCAGCGACCGCGACAGCGCCGCGAGCCGATCCGCCTTTTCCTCCACCGACCCCGCCCCCTCCAGCAGCCGCACCAGCGCGCTGCCGACGATGACGCCGTCGCAGTGGTCGCGTAGCGTCCGCACATGCTCCGGCTTGCTCACGCCGAAGCCGACGCACAACGGCAGGTCCGTCTCGCCGCGCAGCCAGCGGAGTTGGTCGAGCAACTCGGGCGGCAGCGCCACTTGCCCGCCGGTGATGCCCGCGATGCTGACGACGTAGACGAAGCCGGACGACGAGCGCACGATCCGCCGGGCGCGGTCCGGCGAGGTGGTCGGGGTCACGAGTTGGATCAGCTTGCACTCGCGAGAGCCGCACAGTTCGGCGAGCGTGGGCGACTCCTCGACGGGCAGGTCCGGCACGATGAGGCCCGAGAAGCCTGCTCCCATGGCGAGGGCCAGGAATCGGTCGGGGCCGCGCCGGTGGATCAGGCTGTACGACACCATCGCGGCCAGGGGGAACCCAGGCGATGCGTCGGCGATCTTGCGGGCGGCGGCGAACGTCTCATCGAGCTTCAACGCCAGGTCCAGCGCGCGGGTGTAGGACGCCTGGATCACCGGGCCGTCGGCGATGGGGTCACTGTAGGGGAAGCCGATCTCGAGGAGGCTCGCGCCGGCGTCGATGAGCGCCTTCGCCAAAGCCGGCGTCGCCCGGATGTTCGGGTCGCCTGCGGTCAGGAAGGGGATGAACGCCTTCTTGCCTTGCTTCCGCAGATCGGCGAAAGTCGAGTCGATGGCATTCATAGCGTCTCTCCTTCGAGGCGGGCCACCTCGTAGCAGTCCTTGTCGCCCCGGCCACTGAAACAGACGACGACGGCATCCGTCTTAGCACGCATCTTGGCGATCCGCATCGCCTCGACGACGGCGTGGGCCGTCTCCAGCGCGGGCAGGACGCCCTCGAGTCGGCTGCACAGGTGGAACGCCTTCATCGCCTCGTCGTCGCCGACGGAGGTGTAGCGGACGCGCCCGGCGTCGCTCCAGAACGCATGCTCCGGGCCGACGCCCGGATAGTCCAGCCCCGCCGAGACGCTGTGGACCGGGGCGGTCTGCCCGTCGTCGTCCTGTAACACATAGCTGAACGTCCCGTGCAGGACGCCCGGCTTGCCGTGGCTGATGGTCGCGGCGTGATTGCCCGCCGTCGTCCCGCGCCCGCCCGCCTCGACGCCGACGAGTTCGACGCCCGCGTCATCGACGAACGGGTAGAACATGCCCGCCGCGTTGCTGCCGCCGCCAACGCAGGCGACGACGACCTCGGGCAGTCGGCCGATCTGGGCGAGGCACTGTGCCCGCGCCTCGGCCCCGATGACCGACTGGAAGTCGCGCACGATCTGCGGGAAGGGGTGCGGCCCGACGACGCTGCCGAGGATGTAGTGGGTGTCTCGCACGCTGGCCATCCAGTCGCGCATCGCCTCGTTGATGGCGTCGCGCAGGGTCCGGCTGCCCGTCGTCACGGGGATGACCTCCGCGCCCATCGAGCGCATCTTGAAGACGTTGAGTTTCTGCCGGCGGATGTCCTCTTCGCCCATGTACACCTGGCAGGGCAACCCAAACAGGGCGCAGGCGGTTGCCGTCGCCACGCCGTGTTGGCCTGCGCCGGTCTCGGCGATGATGCGCGTCTTGCCCATGCGCCGGGCAAGCAGCGCTTGGCCGATGCAGTTGTTGATCTTGTGCGCGCCGGTGTGATTGAGGTCTTCGCGCTTGAGGTAGATCTGCGCACCGCCAGCCAGGGTAGTGAGCCGTTCGGCAAGGTAGAGCGGCGAGGGCCGATTGACGCACACCTTCAGGTAGTGGTCGAACTCGGCCTGGAACGCGGGATCGACCCGCGCGCGGGTGTACTCGGCGTCGAGTTGCTCCAGCGCGGCGATGAGGGTCTCGGGGACATAGCGGCCGCCGTAGGAGCCGAATCGGCCACTGGCATCGGGCAGAGCGGAAAGCGTCGTTGACATGGTCTCTTCACAGCGGGGCAATCGGGGAGGGCAGCAGCCTTCAGGTTAGAGCAGGCGGGCAGAGGGGTCAATCGACAAGGCCAAAAATAGGGAAAGAAGACCGCCCGGCCCCCCTGGGAACGCCGATCTCCTGATCGGCTGTTGCGGAGGCCGATCGGGA
>JANXSH010001302.1 GCA_025356615.1 Planctomycetia bacterium
TCCAGGTGCCGACGTGGGGTTCCCACTCTGCCGGCATGCGGAATCGTGGGGGAGTCGATTGGGACATAAGGATTAGCCACAGAGGGACACAGAGAACCGACGCGAGAGAATTCAATGATCGGTGGTAGGCCCGAAGGGCGAACAGCCTGTATCGAATCATAGAGGGAATCGTACCCCAGCGGGTAGACACGTCAAGGTGTTCTTCGTCATGGCCGAACCCTCCCTCCTGTCCGTCGCGATACTCCGGCCCCTTCCACGAGAGGCACGGATCGCGTATCCTGGAGTACATCCGACACCCGTGTTCCCCCACCCGAGAGGGTCGCTCCCATGTCCTCCCCCGCGCAGGCGGATCGCAACTTGCTCGGCGGCGTCCTGGCGCTACAGATGGACTTCGTCACCGGCGACCAGCTCCTCGCCGCGATGAACGCCTGGACGCTCCGCAAGGAGACGCCGCTGCTGGACCTGCTGCGCCAGGACGGCGTGCTGACCGAGGGCGACCACGACGCCCTCTCGCGCCTCGTCGAGCGCCACCTCGCCCGGCACGGCGGCGACGCCCAGAAGAGCCTCGCGGCGGTGCGGCTCGACGCCGAGATTCGTTCGATGATCGAGGAGACGAAAGATCTGGGACTGCGAACGGGCCACGACGCGAGCGCTCCCACCGTTCGGGCGACGGGGCCGACATCCGCTGTCGGCCCACGTTTCCGCCGGTTGCGGTCCCACGCCAAGGGCGGCCTCGGCGAGGTGTTCGTCGCCGAAGACACTGAACTGCACCGCGAAATCGCCCTCAAGGAGATCCAGGAGCGATTCGCGGACTACGAGGATAGCCGGACTCGCTTTATCCGCGAGGCGGAGATCACCGGCCAGCTCGAACACCCCGGCGTCGTGCCGATCTACGGCCTCGGCGTCTACGGCGACGGCCGGCCCTATTACGCCATGCGCTTCATCCGGGGCGAGAGCATGGAGGCGGCGATCGACCGCTTCCACGAGGCGGACCTCGCGGCGAGGCGCGACCCCGGCGAGCGCACGCTGGCGCTGCGCGGGCTGCTGGGTCGCTTCGTCGCCGTCTGCAACGCGGTCGGCTACGCCCACGCGCGTGGAATCATCCACCGCGACCTCAAGCCGGCGAACGTCATGCTCGGCGAGTTCGGCGAGACCATCGTCGTCGATTGGGGGTTAGCACGGCGTATTTTGGAGGCACCCGAACGCACCCTGCCGAGCCACCAGATCCGACTGAGCGAAGACGACCAGCGCGGAACGCAACAGGGCCAGGCCATCGGCACGCCGGCGTTCATGCCGCCCGAGCAGGCGCTGGGCGAACTCGGGCGCGTCGGCCCGGCCAGCGACATCTTCTCCCTCGGCGCAACGCTGTACTGTTTGCTCACGGGCAAGGCACCGTATGGGGGCAAGGATGTCCTGCTCCAGGCTGCCGAGTGCAAGTTCCCCGCGCCGCAGCAGGCGAACGCCGCAGTCCCCGTCGCGCTCGAGGCCGTTTGCCTCCGGGCGATGGCGTCCTCCCCCGAGGGCCGCTACGCCAAGGCACGCGACCTCGCCGCCGACGTGGACCGCTGGCTCGCCGACGAGCCGGTTAGCGGCTTCCGCGAGCCGCTGGGCGTGCGCGCCGGTCGCTGGGCGCGCCGCAACCGCACGCTGGTGAGCAGCCTCCTCGTCCTGCTGCTGGCGACCGTGACTGCGTTGTCGGTGGGGCTGGTCGTCGTGGACCGCGAGCAGAAGTTGACGGCCGACGCGCTGGGGCGGGCGCTGGACGCGGAGGAGGAGGCGAAGGACAACCTGGAGCGTGCGGAGGAGAACCTGAAGCTGGCCCGCAGGGCGGTGGACGAGTGCTTCAACGTCGCCAAGGAACACCCCCGGTTCCAACAGCCGGGGATGGAGGACGTCAAGCGGCTGCTGCTGGAGAAGGCGCTGCCGTTCTACAAGAACTTCCGCGCGCAGCGACCGGACGACAGGGAACTCGACGTGGAGACGGCAGACCAGTTGTTCCGCGTGGCGTACATCACCAGTGTGCTTGGGAGCCACGAGGAATCGCTCTCGAATTACCTCCAGGCTCGCGACATCCTCATCAAACTCGTCGCGGACCACCCCGACGTACCGCCATACCGCATCAACCTGGCGCGCACGCACAACAACCTGGGCAACCTGCTGGCCGAACTGGGCAGGCGGGAGGGGGCGGCGAAGGAGTACGGCAGCGCCCGCGACATCTTCACCAAGCTCGTCGCGGACCACCCCGACGTACCGC
>JANXSH010000321.1 GCA_025356615.1 Planctomycetia bacterium
CGGGAAGCTGGACCTGGCCCTGCCGCTCTACGAGGAGACGCTGAGGCTCAGGAGAGCCAAGCTCGGACACGATCATCTCCACACGCTCAGGACCATGCACAACCTCGCCGTGGCCTATTGGTCGGCGAAGCAACACGACAAGTCGATCCCCCTGTTCCAGGAAACATTGAAGCGTCGCACGGCGAAGCTCGGGCGATACCACCCGCACACGCTCTCGACTCTGGCGTACTTGGGTGTGAACTACAAGGACGCGGGCCGGCTCGAGGAAGCGATCCCGCTGCTCGAAGAAGCCTACCGGGCCGCGAAGAAACACCCCGCGTTTGGCGGGGTGGGCATGCCATTGCTCGACGCCTACGCGAAGGCGGGCGAGGACACCAAGCTCGCCAAATTGCTCTCGGAAATGCTGACCGAGACTCGCAAAGCGCTGCCGAAGGACAGCCCGCAACTGGCCAGCATGCTCGCCCAGTTCGGCTCGGCCCTCCTGGAGCAGAAGAAAGGGGCCGAGGCCGAGCCACTGCTCCGCGAGTGCCTGGCCATCCTGGAGAAGAAGCAGCCCGACGCCTGGACGACGTTCGACGCCAAGTCGATGCTCGGCGGGGCGCTCTCGGGCCAGAAGAAGCACGCCGACGCCGAGCCGCTGCTGCTGGCAGGCTACGAGGGGATGAAGAAGCGAGAGAAGACGATCCCGTCGCAGGAAAAGGTGTACCTGACCGAGGCCGTGGAGCGGCTGGTGCGACTCTACGAGGCGACGGGCAAGTCGGACGCGGTGAAGAAGTGGAAAGCCGAGCGGGCGAAGTATCCGGCGGTCGGTCCGATGCCGCAGGGGAAGAAGTAACCCTGAACTGGTACAATGCCTTCGGAGGTTCACCATGCCGATTCACGGTTGGACCCGTGTCCCCGCCGGGACATCGAACCGCCCACGCCTTGGCTCCGCCGCGCGTTCGAGATAGACTAAAGGGGACAACGCGGAACCTCCCACCCGGACCCCCTCACTCACCGATGGATCGCGTCACGGTCTTCTGTTTCATGGCCAGCTACGGCCTGGCCCTCGCGCTGGAGCTGCTCCACCTCTGGTTCGCCAAGGCCGCCCTGCGCGCCCTCGCGCTGGTCGCCGGGGCGGCGGGGCTGGTCGCGCAGACGCTCTACCTCTACTCGCACCAGCCGCCGTTGATCTTCCAGTTCGGCTGGATGCTCTTCGTCGCCTGGATCCTCGCCGTGTTCTACCTCTCCGGGTCGATCCACTACCGCCGCGTCAGTTGGGGCGTCTTCGTGCTGCCGCTCATCCTCGGCCTGCTCGGCATCGGGCTGCTGTTCGGCCCGCCCGACCCGGACGAGCGCGGCCTGTTCGCCGGCAACGCCTACCAGCCTCACCAGCTATGGGGGCAGGTCCACACGCTGTTGCTCCTTCTGGCCACGGTCGGCCTCTGCATCGCCTTCCTCGCGAGCATGATGTACCTCTTCCAGGCCCACCGCCTGCGCACCAAGGCACTGCCCGGCCAGGGGTTGCGCCTGCTCAGCCTCGAGCGACTCGAGGCGATGAACCGCCGCGCCGTCTTCCTGTCCTTCCCGCTCCTGACCGCCGGCATGGTCGCCGGCGTCGTCCTCATCGTGCGGGGGAGCGAGACCGTCCGCTGGGCCGACCCGCGCGTCCTGGGCACCTTCATCCTGTGGGGCGTGTTCGCCCTCCTGCTGTACCTCCGCTTCGGCCGGCACCTCCGGGGGCGGCAGCTCGCGCTGATGACGATCGTGGCCTTCGCCATGCTCCTGGCGTGCCTGACCGTCTCGCACGCGGGGGGCACGCCATGAACCTCCTCGCCTTCGGATGTAACTTTACCACACCCGTCGCGGTCCGCGAGAAGCTCGCCTTCGACGAGCAGCAATTGACGCGCGCCCTCGAGCAGTTTCGCACCCGGCCCGGCCACGAGGCCGTCATCCTCAGCACTTGTAACCGCGTGGAGGTCTACGTCGCCAGTCCCGGCTCGGGGGAGGACGCGGAGACGCTCGTGGACTTCCTCGGCACCTTCCACGGGCTGGACTGCTGCGAGATTCGCGACCACCTGTACGTCGAGCACAACGAGAAGGCGATCCACCACCTCTTCCGCGTCGCGGCGAGCCTCGACAGCCTCGTCATCGGCGAGGGGCAGATCGCGGGGCAGGTGAAGAAGGCCTACGAGCGTGCCCTGCGGCACGGCAGCACCGGGCCGCTGCTCAACGCCCTGTTCCCCCACGCCCGCCAGGTGGCGAGGCGTGTGCGCAGCGAGACCGGCATCAGCCAGGGGCACGTCTCGGTGTCCAGCGCCGCGGTAGACTACGTCCGCGAGGTCTTCGACCATTTCGGCGACAAGACGATCCTCGTCATCGGCGCGGGCAAGATGGGCGAGTTGACCCTGAAGCACCTGAAGGAGCTACACCCCGGCAGGATCCTCGTGACCAACCGCAGTCCCGAGAAGGCCCGCGCCGTCGCCGCTGGCTGCGGCGGCGAGGCGATCCCCTGGGACCGCCTCGACGAGGCGCTTGGCCAGGCGCACATCGTCCTCAGCACGACCGGCGCGCCCGAGCCGATCGTCACCCGCGACCGCTACGCGCGCGTCGCGGCGAAACGTACCGGCCCGCTGGTGATCCTCGACATCGCCGTCCCGCGCGACTTCGACCCGCGCATCCACGACGGCGACCAGACGTTCCTCTTCAACATCGACGACCTGCGGTCGATCCGCGAGCGGACCCTGTCGCGCCGCCAAGAACACGTCCTGCCCGCCGAGGGCATCGTCGATCAGGAGACGAAGCGGTTCGTCCGCGAGTGGGCGAGGCGCGGCAACGGCCCGGTGATCCAGCGTCTCACGGGCGAGTTCGACGCTCGCCGCAAGGAGGTCGTCGAGAACCTCCTGTCTCGCCTCAACGGCAAGCTCTCGGACGCCGACCGGCAGTACATCGACAAGGCGTTCAGCCTGTTCCAGAACAAGCTCTTGCACGGCCCGATCAGCGCGTTGAGCGAAGATTCGCGAACCGGAGGCCGGGCGGATCACACGCTACTCGAGGCGCTGCGGAAGCTGTTCCGGCTACCGGAGTGAGGGGGCGAGCTCCTCACAGGGGGAGGTCTTCGGGCCGCGCCACCACCAGGGCTTGCTTGAATGCACGATCGAGATGCACGAAATCCGTCGATTCGTCGATCCGTCGGAGGATTTCGGGCGAGACGGTCCCGAATCGAACCGTCAGGGTCGTTCGCAAGTTATCCCGAAGAGTCTCGATCTTGCCCCTGTCGATGCCCCGATCGATCCACCCTTGAATCACGGTCGATTCGCGCATGTTCCACTCCTTCAGTGCCTTCTGCCACTCGCCGAACCACGGCTTCAATTCCGCCATTGCTAGGGCCAGGTGGCCCAGCCCGTCTCGCTTACGATGCTCCGGCTCCGCGCTCGCGATGTCGAGCCAGCGCTGAATGATACCCGGTTCCCCGCCGCCGGTCATCAGCGGAATGAAGGCGAGGATGCTCCTCGCGGTCTCGCCGCGCGCGATCGCATCGAGCGTGCCGCCCGCGCTCTCGGTCGCGAGGTGACGCTCCTCGGCGGCGAGTCCCAGACCGAGATTCCTGAGCGGGAAGGTGAACAGGCGCGAGGCGGGCAGGCTCTCCGGCGTGCCGGTCAGGTTGACGACCGCCGCGACGAGCTGGTAGCGGCTGCCGCGCAGCGAGTCGGGCCGATGCTCACGCCAGAACTTGCCGAGTTCGCCCAGGAGGCGACCGAACATCTCGGGGTCCGGCTCGGTCTGGAACTCGAGCAAGAGCAGCCAGGGAGGCTGACTCTCTTGCAGGGCGAACAACTCGCCCACGGTGTCGGCCGTCTGGTTGGGCAGGCCGGGCATCGGCGCGGTGCGCGTGTCGAGCCAGCGCTCGAAGCGCAGGTGTTGGGCGAAGCCGGGGAAGAGCCAGGCGAGGAAGCCCTCGGGGTCGAACCGGGCGGTGTACCTCGCCGTCTAGTCGAAGCGGTCCGTCGTCATGGCTCCTCCAGCGGAAATGAGCCCACGAAGCCTCTTCGTAGGCGGTCTCGCTTGGTCTTCCAGAAGGCGAAGCGACACGGCCCCTATCCGAAACGGTCCGCATCCCCTTATTCTCCTCTATTATTCGAACTCGTCAAAAAAATCGTACATGACGGACTCGGAATTAAGTCTTCCGACAGATCGATTAATGATCTCATGGCCCGAGTCAGAGATCCATATTGCAAGGAACGGATCCTTCGTGCCGAATACTCCATCGCCTTTGGCAATTTCTAGCCCTCGGAGTATAGCTTCGAGAGACGCATTCGAATGCCGAATTTCATACTCGTCCATCTGGCATCTCGTATTACTCTTGGAGTGCATACTGGAAAATGCAGCGTTCGCATCGACAAGTTGTCGATTTACTTTGTCGAATCCTTCGCGTTCCCAGTATTTCCACTCATCGACACTATACTTGTAATATATGTATTTATAGTGATCGGCTTCGACTTTTATATCTGACGCGCAATTCACTGCGACAACAAGACGGTTGATATCGTAGGGTTCACCGGGAAGAAGAGCGTACCCGTAGAAATCGATGCCTCGAGACTCGAGCGAAGCTACATGGTCGCGAACCGACTCGGTCACCGCTCTGGTCAGGGCCGATCGATCCTGGGCGAGCCACAAATCGAGAGTCTTGTCATTCATCTTCGGGTTCTTGTAGGTCAACGGACGGCCTTCTCGCTGGCCGAATTTCTGTTTCTACTCTCTACTTCAGCACAACACTGTCGAATCGGTGGATGAGCCGCTCCACGCTCCTCAACCTACCCCAGCAGCCGACGCAGGTCAACGAAAATAACGTCATTCCCTTGATCCCCAGACAGCAATGAATCCGTCGAGACACTACCGCCGCGCCACATCCCCGAAGTCCAAAACCTGCCCCCCCGCGATCGCGCACGCCCGATACCCTGCCCATCGCGCATCGCCCCACACATTCACCCCCGCCGCGTCCGCCGACATCGCGGGCAGGATCAGCCTGTCGCTGCTCACAAGGTAGCACGGCCCCTCGACGCCGCGACGCCAGCGCAGCCAGGGGTGTTCGTGGCCCTGCACCACTCGTCCAGGCGGCAAAACGCCGTCGCCGTGGACGACGTGCCACTCGCCGAGGGCGAACCCTTCGGGGTACAGCGGCATCGTCCAGCCGTCGAGTTCGACGCGGTCGCCGAGTCGATCGTGGTTGCCGGGGACGACGGCGACCAGCTCGACGGCGCTCGCCTCCAGCCATGCGACGAGTTCGCGCAACACCTCGTCGCGCTGGTAGCGGCCGTCCTCGAACAGATCGCCCGCGATCACGAGGCGCGATACGCCTTGTCGTGCCAACTCCGCCGCCAGTACCGTAAGTTCGTCGGCGACACGTCGCACCGGGACGGCGTCCCCGCCTCGTCGGCGGATGCGGTCATACCCGAGGTGCAAGTCCGCGACGACGGCGGTGGCCGTCGGCACATGGATGGCGGCCCGCGCGGGGGTCAGGAGCCAGTCATGCACCCGCATCGACCCCCCCGATCAACTCGGCGTGGAGGCGGGCCAGCGCGTCGGCGGGGGAGATGATCTCGCCCCCCACGACTGGTTCTCGCTGGCTCCACGTCTCCGCGAACGGCGAGGGGCACGACAGTTTGCGGACTCGTAGCGTGATCCGAGGCAGCGCCCGCGCGTAGTCTTCTGCCGCGTCGGCGTCGCACAGGTCTTGCCGTAGTTCGCGCAACGCCTGACGGATCAGCACGAAGTCGGCGTCGTGCGCCTGCACCAACTCGAAGAGTCGGCGTTGCGCCCAGTCCGCGCCGCCGACCTTGCGTCGGCCCCCCTTCGGTTGACGCAGGAGCATCAGCCCGGTTCGCGCCACGCGGTCGAATCGGCTACGCAGCGCCTCACTCGCCTCCAAGGCGGCATCGAGGTCGGCGCGGAAGCCCTCGGCGGCGAACGCCTTACGGAGTTCTTCCGCCGCGTCGGTGAGCTTGCCGCGCATGCGAAACACCAGCCCCAGGTCGGCGACGACCACCTGGACGGGGCGACCCAGAGACCGCGACAGGCGAGCGAGTCCGACGCGGGCGAGGGCGTCGTTGCCGGGCCGATTCAGCGGCGTGTGGAGGTAATACTCCGTGCCCTCATCGACCTGGACGATCTCGATCAATAGAGTCGTGCCGTCGGGTATCTCGCTGATACTCTCCTGCGCCTGGAAATAGGCGGCGAGCGTCGAAACCGCCTGCGTGCCCAGGTCATAATCCGCGACGAGGAGTCGGTGAAGCCTGTCCGGCCCGTCGCGCAGGGCGTCCGCCGCCTGGACGCGCAGCAGATACAGCCGACGTGCCAACTGCGGTGACAGCGGCCAGCCGTCGCCGCCCCAGGTGGGGACGCGCGGTCTGCCGGGCACCTCCTCGACGATCGCCGCGCCGTCCTCACGGCAACGATACTCCAGGCAGCGCCCGTCGAGCAAGAAGCGGTCGCCCGGCAAGAGGCGTTCGGCGAACCCCTCGTCGATCTCTCCGATGGGCCGGGCGATCGACTCGGGGAGGATGTCGTCATCAGGCGTCGGTGGGCCGTTTGTAGGCCGCAACTTGACCGGGACGAGCGGGTCGGCGAGGATGGTCCCCAAATTTTGGCGCAGGAGTCGTGCCGTCGCCGCGTCGAGGATGCACCAACAATCGCCGTCCGCGCGCAGCCGGGCCGGCAGCCAGACGAGGGAATCGTCGATCGAGTCCGGCTCGCGCGTTAGTCCCCGGAGGTAGAGGAGGCAATCGTCGAGGTCGCGGCGCGAGAGCAAGGCGAACGGCGCGGCCCGGCGGACCAGCTCGAAGAGGTCATCCGCCGACCACGAGCGCGCCGCACACATGCCGAGGAGTTGTTGGCACAACACGTCGAGCGGCGCGTTCGGCAGCGCGAGCGGCTCGCACTGCCCGGTCCGCGACGAGGCGGCCGTCACGGCGGCCTCGAGCAGCTCCCTGGGCGTGGCCGTCAGCAGCAGGCCGCGCGACAGCCCGCCGGGCTGGTGGCCCGCGCGGCCCACACGCTGGACGAGGCGGATCACGTCGCCGGGCGGGTGGACTAAAACGGCCAGATCGACCGAGCCGATGTCGATGCCGAGTTCCAGGCTCGTGCTGCACACGACGGCACCGAGTTCGCCCGCCTTGAATCGGCGCTCCACCTCACGGCGGCGCTCGGCGGACAGCGCGGAATGATGCACGGCGATGCGGTCGTCCCAGGTCGGCATCGTGCGGCGCAGCTGCCAGGCGAGGCGCTCGGCCAGGCCGCGCGTGTTCGTAAAAACGAGCGTTGACGTATGAAGAGGCAACTCGAAGGCGAGGCGCTCGACCAGCGCCGAGAGGAACCGCACGCCATCGGGCAACGGCTCGACGACGATTCGGGGGGCGGGCGTATCCGGTGCCCGCGCGATGGTGCAATTTCGGTCGGTGCCGACGAGCCAACGTGCCGCGATGTCGAGCGGCGTTGCCGTCGCCGACAGGCCGACTCGCCGCACGGCCACTGATGACCCGGCGGCGAGGCGTTCCAGGCTCAGGGCGAGGTCGCAGCCGCGTTTGTTGCCGACGAGCGCGTGGACCTCATCGACGATGACCCAGGCGAGGTTCGCCAACAGCGCGGAGCTGGCGGACTGACTGAGCAAGACCGCCAGGCTCTCCGGCGTGGTCAGCAGGATGTCCGGCGGCGCGGCGAGCATCCGGCGACGCTCGCGGTAGGGCGTGTCGCCCGTGCGGACGGCGATCGTCGGCAGGCGTGGGCCCGGCGGCAGGTGGTCGGCGAGGTCGGCGAGGTGCGTTTCGAGGGTTCGCGCCGCGTCGTTGACGAGCGCTTTCATGGGAGCGAGGTAGACGACACGGAGGGGGGAATCGCTCCAGCTATCCGCGACCGGCGTTGTAACCAAGTCGGCGAAAATCGGCACGAACGCCGCGAGGGTCTTCCCAGTGCCCGTCGGCGCGCTGACCAGTAGATGATCGCCGCTTGCCAGCGCGGGCCACGCCAGCCGTTGGATCGAGGTCGGCTCGCCGACTCGGTCGCGGAACCAGTCTGCGAGCCAACTCGGCAGGGTCGCCAGCGCCGATTCCGATGGAATCGGGAGATCCAGGTAGCGGAAGTCAGTCATACGCTCATTGTAGGACGACGGACCTGTGCTAGAATGGATCGTATTCCTTCGGCAGGGAAGGCGATCACAGAGCGTCGCTGGTTAGACCCCACCCCCCAGCCCCCTCCCCTGAAAGGGAGGGGGAGCCAGACCGGGACTTGTCTGGTCCCCCCTTCCTTTTAGGGAAGAGGGTTAGGGGGTTAGGTCTTCGCAGGGCATCTGTGTGAAATCGTTCCTTGCCAAGGTACTAACCCCGAGACCAGACTCCCCCTCGCCGAGCCAGCCATGTCGAATGGTTTCCCTTGCCCCAACCCGACCTGCACGCACGTCTTCGCGCCCGACTCCATCAAGGGCGTCTCGTCGGTGAATTGTCCGCGCTGCGGCATGGTCTTTCAGTTTCGCCAGGCGGCCCCCGTGCAGGCCAAGGCGTCGTCCCCCTTTCCCCCTCCTACGATACCGGCCCGGCTCCCTCCGCCTCCACCGCCGATCAGCAAGCCAGCCCCTCCGCCCGTCGCACCACCCCTCGCGCTCCCCGTCTCGCGGCCTACCGCGCCGTCTGGGCCGGCGTTCGATTTCAACGCGCCGAAGGTTCTGGTGCCGACGCGGTCCATCGCGACCAACCTCGCGTTCGACGAACCTGTCTCCTCCTCGCGTCGGGACAAGAAGGTCCGCCGCCGTAAGAGCAACACGATGCTCGTCGGCACGATCGTCTTCTTCCTGCTCGTCGGGGCAACCGTCGGGGCGTTCTACTTGCTGCCCGACTACTTCTCCTTCGGGGACGACGACCAGCGCAAGGCGTTCCAGAGCAAGGGCAACTTCTCGATCACCGTGCCGAGCAAATGGCGGCCCGACGAGGCGCTCCGGGCGAAGCTCCGCGCCAACTTCGCCGTCACGCGGTCCAAGCCCCGCGCGCACTTCGCCCTCAGCTATCGCGACTATCAGCGGCGATTGCCCACCGATGCCGAGATGTTCGACGACGCCCTGAAGCGCCTTCGCGCGTACTTCCCACAGTTCGAGTACATCAATCCTTTCGACCAGGACAACAAGGGCCGCAACAGCGATCTCGGCGGCGAGCCGGCGCTGGTGTTCACATTCTCGGCGACGGACTCGACGGAGGTGCCTCTCCGGGGCGAGTGCCACATGCTCGCCCGGCAGGGCTACGCCTACTGGCTGATCTTCTGGGGGCCGGAGGAGTATCAGGGCGTGCTTGCTGAGCAGTTCGCCGGCCTCCGCGACCGCTTCAAACTCTACGACGAACGAGACGGTTGGAAGCCTCGGCCTCGGGACACGGAAGTCGTCCGCGGCACGACGGTCAGCTTCCAGGCGAACGTCGCCAAAGATGTCTGGAAGAACGAGATCAACGCGAAGGACGCCGACAGCGCTGCCGAGATGCTCTTGCGCGGATTCGAGCCGAGCGAGGACGAAGGGACGGGCCAGAGCCGTATCGTGCCCCTCGCGGGCAAATCCGCAGAGATCCTCGTCCTGGTCCTGCCGACGGCACCGGACCTGCCGTCCGCCGTCAAGGCAGCCAAGGAGTACATCCGCAAACGCGCGGCCGAGGCTTACCCGGACATGAAGGTCGAGCCGGTCGTCGATTTCGCCAGCGGCAAAGGGGCCGTCGGCAAGGATGTCGGGGCGTTCCCCGGCCAGGTGGATCGCCTCAAACTCGTTCTCGGCCTGGACAACGAGAAGTTCGCCCTGTTGGCCGTCGCCCGCCGACCCGAAGGAGTCCTGGTAGTCTACGGCGAGTGCAAATGGGATCGCCGCGACTACTGGGAGCAAGAATTCAAGGCATTCCTGGAGACCGTGCGATCGGCACCGAAGGGACGGTGATCGGCGGCGGGGCGGGTGCCGTTCGCCGCTGCGGCGGGGGCGGCGCGTCGGGCGGTGGTTGGATCGACCTCGCCTCGCCCCGAAGTCCCTCGGCACGAGCGCGAATGGCGTCCGGCCTCGGCGGGATCGCGGGTTGGAGCTGGTAGTGTAGCCTCTTGACCTCGCGGAACGTGTACGGGATCAGGTTCTCGCTCACGAAGTCCGGACCAGGCAGTTCGTACCAGGGGGCCTCGAGATCCTGCACCACATCGAGCGGCTCGTAGCCCTCGTGGACGAGTCGATAGCGGTACTTGCCGTAATAGGTGAACGGCTCCTCGACCGGCGTCGGGCCGAGGTACTGACCGTTCCGGTATACGACCGCCCCTGGGGGATCGGAGGTTATGAGGACGCGGCGGGTGACGCAGCCGGTCGAGAAACAGGCCAGGCACATCACCGGCACCAGCCAGGCGGCACGGTTCATTTCGATCCCCCTCTCCGAGACGGTGGTAGGGGGCGAGGAATAGCGTCGCGAGTTCGCGGGGTCAAGGGGAAGTTTTCCGCCGCGATTGACTTCGGGAGGCGCGGCACCTATGCTCATACTGCCCCGCGCCGCTCGATGGGCATGATAACGGCGCACGCACCTCATGAGTGATGGGAGACTCCGCCAGGCGATCGCCTTCGAGGCCGCCCGGCTGATGTACGATCGGGTCGAATCCGAGTACTACACTGCGAAACGCAAGGCCGCCAAGCGACTGTGTCGCGGCGGCGTCAAGCCGAACGACTTGCCTTCCAACGCCGAGATCCGCGAACAGGTCCAGACGTTCGCCCGCCTCCACGAGGGCGACCGGCGGACGGACGACCTGCGCGAGATGCGCCTCCAGGCGCTCCGCCTCATGCGGATCCTGCGGCCGTTCCGGCCCCGGCTGATCGGCAGCGTGATGACCGGCCACGTCCGCAAAGGCTCGGACATCGACCTCCACCTCTTCAGCGACAGCCCCGGCCTGGTGACGGACCTGCTCGACCAGGCCGGATGCCAGTACGACCTCGAGCGCAAGCAGGTGGTCAAGCACGGCGAGTCGCGCGTGTTCACGCACGTCCACGTCCACGACACCTACGACTTCGAGTTGACGATCTACGCCGAGGACAAGGCGCATTACGTCTTCAAGAGTTCGATCACCGGCAGGGCGATCGAGCGGGCGTCCGTCGCGGAACTGGAGAAGTTCCTCGCCCGCGAGTATCCGGGGATCGACCTCGAGGGAGACCTCGCCGCCGCCGACGAGGCGATGACGGACGACCCGTACCCGCTGTTTCGGCTGCTCCTGCTGCCGCTCGAGCAGGTCAAGGGGTCGGCGAAGTATCACCCGGAGGGGGACGTGTTGTACCACTCGCTCCAGGTCTTCGAGCAGGCGCGGGATCGCCGGCCCTGGGACGTGGAGTTCTTGCTCGCGGCGCTCCTGCACGACGTGGGCAAGGGACTCGACCCGCACGACCACGTCGGGGCGGCGCTCCAGGTGCTCGAGGGGCTCATCACGGAGCGGACGCGGTTCCTGATCGCGCACCACATGGACGCGCACGCGGTGCGTGCGGGGACGGCTGGGGCGAGACTGCGCCGGCGGCTGGAAGCCTCGGAAGATTTCGAGGATCTCATGCTGCTCGAGGAGTGCGACAGCGCCGGACGAGTGCCCGGTGCCGTCGTCGGTAGTGTCGATGAAGCGATCGCCTACCTGCGCGAGACGGAACGCGAGAATGGCTAAAAGAGCAGAGCGGGGCGGGGCGTATCGACACCCCGCCCCCGTCACTCAGGGGTAGTCGTTCCCGGTCCTCCCCGAGGAACTGAACGGGCCGTAGCTGTAGGGGCTGGCCCGTGGGTCGGTCTCGATCATGAAGAAGTCGCGGGGGCTACGCGAGAACAGGTGCGAAGGGAAAGCCACGTTCGACTTGTCTCCTTTATCGCCACAGGCATTGTCCGGCGATTGACCCGCCATCTGTTGGTTCGGCATTCCGGGTGCCGAGTTGGCCATGCCCGGATAGCCGGCGTAGGAGGGGTAGACCGGCAGCGGGTAGACGGGCACCGGGATGACCGGCCCGCCGGGGGAGCAGGCCGTGCCGCCCTGTTGGGGGGAGGAAGGCGGATACCACGGCATGTTGCCACAGCCATGACACCCTTGCGGATAGTTGAGGGGGCCGGCGTAGGGGCTGGGTCGCGCGGGGGCACCGAAAGTCAACTGGGGCCAGCCGGAATTGGCGTAGCCCCCTGGCACGTTCCAGGTGTTCAGATAGGGGTACTGCGCAGGCCCCAGGACCATGCCCTGGAAGGGGGGGAAGCACGGCCTCACGACGTGATTGGGGCCGTAGATCATCCCCGTCTGGGTCTGGTAGTAGTAGCCCGGATTCAACATATCCGGGGCACGCGGGGGGGCGACGTATTGGGCGCTGAGGCTACCCGCTGCAAGGGGCAGCGAGGAGACGATCACCGACAAGGTGAGGGACAGTCGCATTGCGATTCCTTTCGGCTGAGGTTTTCCTTCGGATCGACGATCCAAAGTTGAGTCTACCTGCCGAACGGCGATCGAGTCGGGAATCGAAGATCGGAAAGGCTGAAATGCTTCGCCGATTCGAGAAGCTGTCCGGGCTATGCCGGAAGTCTGGCAGAAAAGGGCTTTCAACAAAACGGCAAGGCCGACCCACGAGGGGCCGGCCTTGCACGGGGGGAGGGGGGACGAGAGACCGTGAAGGGCGCTTCACCGTCGAGATCGATACATGGATCGGACTTCCCTACCCCATAGACGGGACCGATGTTACTGGCCGCCCGCACCTAGGGGTGCCCCCGGACCTGAGGGGGTCGGCGGCGGGCCGATCGGGAGGCCCGAATTCGGGCCGTTCGGCCCCATCATCGGGCCGTTCGGCCCCATCATCGGGCCGCCGAAGGATCCCATCGGGCCGTTCGGCCCCATCATCGGAGCGCCACCGAAGGAACCCATCGGGCCGCTCGGCCCCATCATGGGGCCGCCGAAGGAATTCATCGGAGCCATCGGCATCATCGCCGAGCCGTTGTTGCCGTAGGCCGGCCCCATCGGGGGGCCACCCGCGCCACCGGCCGGGACCGCCCACTGGATGCCAGGGCTGACGAAGACCGGGGCGTAGTTGATACGACCGCCGGTGCCGCCCGGCCCGCCGTTGATGGCGTAGCCGTGATTCTTGTAGTACGCGACCCAGTCGATGTGGTCGAGCGAGCAATAGAAGCCCTGCATGGCATCGTAGTAGTCGTGCCAGAACTTCTGCAGGCGCTCCTCTTCGGGGGTCAGACACTTGTAACGCTTGGCGAAGATGTTGTACCAGGGCTGGTAGCCGCTGTAGAACAGGTGACCCCAACTGGCGTGGCTGTTGCTGCTGCTCAGGACGAGTCCGAGCACTGCGCAGACCATC
>JANXSH010000469.1 GCA_025356615.1 Planctomycetia bacterium
CACGCCGAAGCCGATGGGCGTCCTGGTCATGGGCGCGGACCTCCTCGCCGTCGATGCGACCTGCTGTCGGTTGATGCAACTCGACCCGATGAAGGTCGGCTACCTCGTCCTCGGCGCGGGCAAGAAGCTGGGGCAGATGAACGAGGCGGCCATCGAGATGTTAGGCGAGACGATCGAGGGACGGCGGAAGCCTTTCGATACCGTGAAGAGCTTCGAGGATGTGTGGACGGGGCGGCGAGCGTAGAATACGCTCGTCGAGGAATCAATTGGAGGATTACATCATGTCAACCGTGACGATCGAAGACGCTCAGGCCACTCTGAAAGACCTGATCGCGCAGTTGAACCCCGGTGAAGAGGTCACCATCACGCAGGATGGCATGACGATCGCGCGCCTCACCGCAGAACCCAAGCGGGACATGACACCACGGCGTCTCGGTACGATGCGGGGGACCGTCCTGTACATGGCTCCTGACTTCGACGCGCCGCTCGACGATTTCAAGGAGTACATGGAATGAGGCTCCTGCTCGACAGCCACGTCGTGATATGGAGTGTCGAACAGGATCATCTGCTCAGCGCAACCGCCCATGCGGCCATCACGAACCCGAGGAATGATCTCTCGGTGAGTGCCGCCACGATCTGGGAGATCGCTATCAAGGTGGGATCGGGGAAGCTGAGTTTATCGCTCCCCTATCGCCAATGGATGACTCAGGCCATCGCCGCCCTGCGTCTCACCGTTTTACCCATCACGGTCGATTACGCCGATGCCCAGGCCGGATTGCCCACTCGCCACCGCGATCCTTTCGACCGCCTCATCATCGCCCAAACCCTGACCGAGAGGATCACGGTCGTCAGTGCGGACGCGGCCTTCGACGCTTACGGTGTGACGCGGTTGTGGTAGAGATAGGGAAGGGCGTCCGGATTGGTCGAGTCGTTCACGGTCCGCGAGCGACTCGAGGATCATTCGCGTACTGCGAACACGCACTGCCTGCAAATCCCCGGCGCAGTCCACCGCCTCTCGAACTCCTCGACATCCATCCCGCCCTGGTCCGTGTAAGGGAGAATGAGTCGATCCTGCTCTACACCAAGGAGTGGGGAGAAGTGGCCGTCCCCAGTGTCCGTGTCGCAGCAGACAATGGCAACCTCTCCGCGTCGGATGCGGGCGAGCAGTTGATCGACTCGGAGTGCTTCCCCCATCATGACGCCCGACTTCTCGGCGGTCTTATACAGCCGTCGCTCGATGGGCATTGGAGCCGGGTCTACTTCCGTATGGAAGTGCACTCTCAACCCATGCTCCCGCAGTGCGAGGGCGAGGGCGATGGTGAAGGTCCCATGCCGTTTCGTGTAACGGCACAGTCGGATGATCCGTTCCGAGGAGGTTCGCTTGCGGAAGTGCCTGAGTAGCATCCATACGGACACGGGGCCACAGTTGCCATCCAGGGCGAAGAAGGCACGGGGGGCATCGTCGTAGCTGGGGAATCGATCCATCGCCATCTGGTATTTCGCCTTGGGTTCAATCGTTCGCACGTCCGATCCTCTACATTCGCATCACCTTCCCCCTGATCTCCTTCCCTAACCGGTCGATACATGGCACCTCTCATCGCATAACCGTCCCCGCATACGAAGTCTACCGGACCGTCACAGTGTCCCCGGCTTGATTCGTCTTCCCCCTCAGACTACAATCACACTACTCAGGGGTCACTCCTTGACAAACCCCACCCCGCTACTCTCCAAAAGGGGGTTCTGGCCGAAATCGTCCCGGAGATCACGCGCACATCGGGGGGCGGCTTCTCCTTGGCCTCACCCTGGCGAGACAATGGGGGCGGATCGTTCCAGGGAACCGACTGAAACGGAGACGGACAGATGTATGAACGGTTTACGGATCGAGCCCGCAAGGTGATGCAGCTAGCCAACCAGGAGGCGCAGCGCTTCAACCACGAGTACATTGGTACCGAACACATCCTCCTGGGCCTGGTCAAGGAAGGCTCCGGCGTCGCCGCCAACGTGCTCAAGAACCTCGACATCGACCTGCGCAAGATCCGTCTGGAGGTCGAAAAGATCGTCCAGTCGGGTCCCGACATGGTAACGATGGGCAAGTTGCCGCAGACGCCGCGCGCCAAAAAGGTCATCGAATACTCGATCGAGGAAGCTCGCAACCTCGGTCACAACTACGTCGGCACCGAGCACCTGTTGCTCGGTCTCCTGAGGGAGCAAGAGGGCGTAGCCGCTCAGGTTCTCATGAACCTGGGACTCAAACTGGAAGACGTTCGGGAAGAAGTCCTGAATCTACTGGGGCACAATCCTATGGCGACGGAAGAAGGCGGAGGCGGCGGTGGCGGCGGTGCCGGCAGCGGAGAACGCCAAGCCAGCAAGGGCAAGTCCAAGACCCCGGCCCTGGACAGCTTCGGGCGCGACCTGACCGAACTAGCCAAACAAGGTAAACTCGACCCGGTCATCGGGCGGGCCAACGAGATCGAGCGGGTCATCCAGATCCTCTCGCGTCGTACCAAGAACAACCCGGTCCTCCTCGGCGAGGCCGGCGTCGGCAAGACCGCCATCGTCGAGGGGCTGGCCCAGCTCATCATCGATAGCAGCGTCCCCGAGTTGCTCCGCGACAAGCGGATCGTCGTCCTCGACCTCGCCATGATGGTCGCCGGCACGAAGTACCGCGGCCAGTTCGAGGAGCGCATCAAGGCCGTCATGAACGAGGTCCGCCGCGCCAAGAACACCATCCTGTTCATCGATGAGCTACACACGCTCGTCGGGGCAGGCGGTGCCGAGGGCGCGATCGACGCCTCCAACGTCCTCAAACCGGCCCTCGCCCGAGGCGAGATCCAGTGCATCGGGGCGACGACCCTCGACGAGTACCGCAAGTACATCGAGAAGGACAGCGCCCTCGAGCGACGGTTCCAGCAGATCATCGTCAACCCGCCCTCGAAGGAGGAGACGGTCGAGATCCTCAAGGGACTCCGCGACCGCTACGAGGCGCACCACCGCGTCCAGATCAAGGACGAGGCTTTGGTCGAGGCGTGCGAGCTGTCCGAGCGCTACATCAGCTCGCGCTGTCTGCCGGACAAGGCGATCGATGTCATCGACGAGGCCGGCGCTCGCGTCCGGCTCCGCGCCATGACCAAGCCGCCGGACTTGAAGGACATCGACGGCCAGATCGAGGGGCTGAACCAGGAGAAGGAACTCGCCGTCGGCGACCAGAACTTCGAGAAGGCCGCCCACCTCCGCGACCAGGCCGACAAGCTCAAGAAGAAGAAGGACCAGATCACCCGCGAGTGGCGCGAGAAGTCCAAGGAGGTCGATGGCGTCGTCGATGAGGAGGTGGTCCGCGAGGTCGTCTCCAAGATGACCGGCGTCCCGCTCGTCCGCATCGCGGACAACGAGACGGAGCGCCTGCTCAAGATGGAGGAGGACCTCCACAAGAAGGTCATCAGCCAGCACGAGGCCGTCCACGCCATCGCCAAGGCGGTCCGCAAGAGCCGGGCCGGCCTCAAGGACCCGAAGCGGCCGATCGGCAGCTTCATCTTCGCCGGACCCACGGGCGTCGGCAAGACGTTGCTCGCCAAGAAGCTCGCCGAGTTCATGTTCGGTGCCGAGGACGCGCTGGTCGTACTCGACATGTCCGAGTACATGGAGAAGCACAACGTCAGCCGACTCGTCGGCGCGCCTCCGGGCTACGTCGGCTACGAGGAGGGCGGCCAACTCACCGAGAAGATCCGCCGCAAGCCGTACAGCGTGATCCTGCTCGACGAAATCGAGAAGGCGCACCCCGACGTGTGGAACATGCTGCTCCAGATCATGGAAGAGGGCCGACTGACCGACAACGTGGGCCGGACGATCGACTTCAAGAACGCGATCCTCATCATGACCACGAACATCGGGGCCGACCAGATCATCGCCAAGCACGAGATCGGCTTCGGCAGCGCCCGCGCCCGCAACGCCGAAGTGACCTATTCGGAGATGAAGCAGAAGCTCAAGGACGTGATGGTAAGCTCCTTCAAGCCGGAGTTCCTCAACCGCCTCGACGACATCATCGTCTTCCGCGGCCTGAACGACGAAGACTTGAAGGAGATCGTCACCATCGAGCTCGCCAAGGTCATCAAGCGGCTCGCCGCGAAGAACCTGAAGCTCGTCCTCTCCGAGGAGGCCAAGACCTTCCTCATCAAGAAGGGCAGCAGCGTCGAGTACGGTGCCCGCCCCCTACGCCGGGCCATCGAGCAGAACATCGAGGATCCGCTCTCCGAGGATCTGCTCCGGGGCACCTTCCACGGCAAGGACACGATCAACGTCGTCGTCGTCCACGAGGAGAACGGCGACGAGAAGCTGTCCTTCGAGCCTAGCAACAGCAAGCTGCCCGAGTTGGCGGTCGCGAAGTAAGCGATCGGCAGTCCGAGACGAAACGGAGGCGGCCCCTGCAATGGGGGTCGCCTTTGTTCGTTTTGTTACCCCTTCGTTGCGGAGCCGAAGATCGGCTGATAGACTGAATCGAACAAGGGAGACGCGATTCATGTTTACCCCCGAAGAAATCCAGGCCCGACTCCGCACTCAACCATTCATCCCTCTCCGTATCGTCATGAGTTCGGGTCAAATGTACGATATCAACCACCCCGACCTGGTCGTGGTCGGACGGCGCTCCGTATTCATCGGGGTCGCGAGTACCGAGAACCCGGCCCATTACGACTCGTCCAGCCTAGTCGCGCTCATGCACATCACGGACTTGCAGAATATGCCTCGCCCTGCCTCGATCGAGTCGAACGGGGCGGGATGAGATCGCGACAAAGGAACGAAGTCAGCTAGGGCAGAGTTCGCACAGCGCTACTCTTCTCGCCGCATGTACTCAGGGGAGAGGGGTTGGGGTGAGACGCCAGACGCCTCGAGTTGACGCCTAGGGGACTTGATCTCCCCGAAGCGAATCCTAGACCAGAAGGAGTCCCGCCCCGAAACGCCTCCGTCCGAGGTCGCACATGAGCGACGATGCGCCTCCCGAAGAGACCGACGCCAACCCGATGAGCCGCCGCAACTGGGGCTACCTCCCCCGCGCGATCGGCTACCTGGCATTCGGCATGGTTGCTGTCTTCCTGCTCGCGGCGCTCGTGACGATGCCCGAGGATGTCGGATTCGAGTTGCGCGGCACGGTCGTCCGAGCGAAAGTGACGCAGGTCGAGACGCACGAAGGCCGACACGACGAGCAACTCGTCACCTACTCGTTCGACGACCGCGAGGGCACCTCCCGCACAGGTTCGACGCGCATCGTCTTCGACGGGCCTGAGAACCGAGTCCATCCAGGCGACGAGATCAAGGTCCAGTATCGTACTGCGGAGTCGTACCGGCATCGGGCGATTCATGACTCGAAGTTGCGCCGCCAACTGGGCGTGTGGGCGCAGGCGCTCCTGGTCGCCATCATGGTGACGCTGTTCTTCCTGTCCATGATCTTCCTCCTCCAGCGCCGTGATTCGCTCATGGTCGCTGTCGCCTGGCTGGGTCGCGCGCTGCCCGGCGGCGGTCGGCGTGTCTGGAGGCGGCACGCGGCGGCTTCCGGGGACTACGCGCCGTCGTTCCCGTTCGCCTGGGAGAAGGCGCTGCGTAAGAACATGGGAAACTACCCCCGCCTCACCCCCGTCGAGCAGAAACTGTTGCAAGACCTCATGCTCGATTTCGTCCCCGCGCGTGAGTGGGCCGGGAACGACGGCCTCGGAGTCACCGACGAGATGAAAGCCACCGTCGCCGGGCAGGCGTGCCTCTTGCTCCTGGGCATCCGCGACCACGACCTGTTCGCGAGCGTCACGTCGATCATCCTCCACCCCGGCACCTTCCACCGGCCGACGCACACGTTGATGGACACGGGCGGCACGGCGCTCGAGGGCCAGGTCGCGGTCCTCGGCGAGGCGTGGTATCGCGGCCCAGTGCTGCTTTCGTGGAGTGAAGTGGTCGCCGGGGGACAGGATCCCGACGGCGGGAGCAACGTCGTCTACCACGAGTTCGCCCACCAGCTCGACTTCCAGGGTCTCGACCTGAGCGAGGCGCTCACCGACGAGGCCCGCGCCCGCCGTCTGCAGTGGGCCGAAGTGATGACGCGCGAGTTCGACGCCCTCGTCCGCGCGGCGGAACACCACCGGGCGACCCTGCTCGACCACTACGGCGCGACGGACCCGCGCGAGTTCTTCGCCGTCTCCACCGAGTGCTTTTTCGAGAGGCCGATCGAGATGCGGGCGACCTACCCCGCCCTCTACGACGTTCTGAAATCCTTCTACGCCCAGGATCCCGCCGAGCGCCTCCGGCGTTATCGCGAATCCGTCGAGATCCTCCACCACAAAGAACACGCCTGACGCGGCGGACGCCGTCGCTCTGCGACATCTTTATTTCGGCGGATTCTTACCAGTGGCTTTGGCGAGTTCGGCCTTCGCCAACAAAATCGCCTTGTGATCGAGACAAGAGGGAGGCGTTTCCTTCAGTTCTTTCGCCGCCTCGGCGATCTTCCCTTGGCGGATCAGCAGCCTGATGAGGACTCCGCGTGCGTACGCGGCTTCGCGTTGGTTTTGGATCGCGTCGCGCAAACGTTCGATCGCCGCCGGGGTGTCACCCGCTTTGGCTTCGACCACGCCGAGGAACGTCTTCGAAGCGGGGTCGTTCGATGTCTGCGATTCGGCGACTGCCGCATAGCGCACGGCTTTATGAACCGCTGACGGTTCGAGTTCCAGATAGGCGACCGACAAGTGCAGATTCAACCAGAAGTCGTTGGGATGCTCTTTCTTGGCTCGGTGAAGGTATTCGATTCCCTCCTTTACGTTCGTATCCATCATAACCTCGGCGAGCACGACGATAGACGAAGTGGGAACGTGCGACAGATTCCGATCGCGCGACAATTCGAGTAACTTGGCGGCCGCCCACGGAGTACCGAACGCCTCGTAAAACCGGCGTTCCCAAGGGTCGCTCTTATCGGCGAGTTGCTCCGCAACCTTGCGCAACCTCTCGCAGCCGGGGGGGGGGCTGAAGACAATCCAGAAGCCGTTTTTGACGACGGCGATCTTCATGTGAGTAATCATCCACTCGGCCAAGCTGGCTGCCAGCTCCGCACGATCCGGGTTGGTGCGGAGGTTTTCGATGTCGGCAGGGTCGACCGGAACCTTCGACAAGTCTTTCCCAAGGAACCGGAAGAAGGCCGCCGCGAAGGCGCGGTCACTGGGTTCGTAGTCGAACTTGCCGGTGAACGGATCGAACGACTCGACCGTCGCGAGTCGGGCATCCCGGAGATCTTTCCGCAGGCACTCGTTCATCTGTCGCCTGTTTTCCGCCCTGGCCCGGTTCTGCTCGACAACCGTTTCGTGGGCTTGGATCTTCTGCTGGAGGTCGTCCTTTCGATCCCCTGTGTGTTCCACGAGATCCTTCGTCTGCGACAAGGGTATTGCCGCCTTCTCCCACGGCGTGATCTCGTGGGGTTGCGCTTTCTTGGCCTGGCCGATGGCTTCCTCGGCCTGAGCGATGTAATCGGCAACTTGTAGCACGGCTCGGTTCTCGGCTTCGAGCTTGTTCGCCCGATCGATCGAGTTCCGCCAGCCGAGTAAGCCGAATAGGACTCCGACGGCGAGGGCGGCGGGCAACAGGACGGCGGCGATCGGGTGCTTTCCCAGCCACCGTCGGCCCTCCCACATGAGCCAGCCCGGTCGAGTGGCTTGGACGGGGTCGTTCGGGGCGGGTGCCAGGAATCGTCGGAGGTCGGCGGCAAGTTCGTACCCATTCTGATACCGATGATTTGGGTTCTTTTGCAAGCATCGGAAGCAAATGGCTTCGAGTGCGGGCGAGAGGTCTGCGTCGAGCTTCGTCGGTCGTAAGGGGAATCCGCTGCGAATCACGTCGAGCAGGTCTTGATGGCTCCGCCCCTGGAACGGCTTCTGGCCGGCAAGCATCTCGTAAAGTATTACGCCAAGCGCATAGACATCCGTGGCCGGAGATGCGTGTTTCCCGTCTCGGAGTTGCTCAGGAGCGTGGTAATCATCAGTCCCGATCAAGTCTCTTGTTCGCTCATGGCCATGGTCGTCAGCCTTCCTCGCCAAGCCAAAGTCTGAAAGGAATGCGTCGAGGTCTTCTAAGGGCGCGCGGGTGCCATCGTCGGGTTCCGGACTTCCCACGCGCACGTTCAGCAAGATGTTCTTAGGCTTTAAATCTCGGTGGACGCGATTCTCAGCGTGCATACTACCGACGGCGCGCGCGATAGGTTCGAGCAGGCGTGCGGCCTGGGCTCCCGGCACGGGTAGCCGATCTGCGAGGGTTCCCGCGAGAGCCAGCTCCATGACGATGTACCAATCGCGGTTCTCGCATTGACCGGTTTCATAGACGCGGACGACGTGATGGCATCGTTCGCTCGACCCAACCACTTCGGCCCGCTTAGACTCTCTCTCGGCGGTCTCGATTTCGTTGGCCGCGTTAGAAAATGTTGCCGGAATTACCTTGATGGCGACGATCATGGCTTGATCGTCCTCGGCCTGGCCCAGATACACGATTCCGAAACCGCCCTCGCCAAGTTTGCCCAGTATGCTGTAACCCTCGATACACGGCTTCTGCTCATCCGGGACGGGCGAGTGGGGAACGCACCGTTTCCGAATCCACTGTTCCCACGTACGCGCGCTCGGAGAGGCTACAGCCAGCGGTAAACCATCGACCAGCTCAGTGTGCGGTAACAGGTCATATTGATTCCAACAAACTTCGCATTGCTCCAGATGCTCGCTCAAGGCATGAGCCTGCTCACGAGCTAGTTCGCCCCTGTTGAACTGTTCCAGTTCGTTCTGGCTCGGACACATCACCGATACTCAGGGCACAGTATTTTACGATGCACTTCGCGCGCTCGCGCTCCTCTTCCGTATTGAAGGGAAGGTTCATGAGTTTGGCCAGCCTGACACGAAATCGCCAGGCTGTGGTTGCCGCGTTACTCCGTCGTCGAGGCTTCGGGCACGGATCGCGTCCCGCGATTTCCTCGCGGTCCAGATCCGCCCCGGATTCATCGTGACCATCGATCGCCAGAAAGATGTCCCAAGAACGCTGATCGAACTGCGAATCTCGTTTGTATTGAGGGACGGCAGTCCTGTAGGCTTCGGCCCATTTTTTGCAATCGCGGGCCATCTCTTCCGCTGCGCCTACCACCGCAACCACACCCTCGCTGAATTCGTTTGTGGACATCTGGTCGAGATCGGCGGAGCCGATGCAGGACGGTCGCCTCGCCCGGTTTCTCTTACGCTTCTGTGGCTGATCTGGATTGTCGGGGGATGAATGCTCGGTGGCATTCGTCGATGACGGCTCGCCAGGGTCCGGTTGTCCATAATCTCGCCGATATTCTGCGATGACCCACTGGAGAGTGTGCCGGATGAAACACTCGAGGCTGCCCTGTACCAGATACAGGGTTTTGGTTTCATCGGAGACGTTTTCAAAGAGTCTCATGAAAAGATCCTGCGTGACCAGATCGGCGGCCGCACGATTGTTGGGCAGTTGTTGTAGCGCGAACCTGTAGACTTTGGGTTGATACCAAGCGTAGAAACGGTGCCAGAAGTCCTTGTCACTCGAATGATTCTGTACACTTTCCCAGAGCGTCTTTCCCATCGTCGGTTGTGCGTCTTTGTCCATCTCGAATCCTCCTCGCCTGAAACGATCCACACAGTAGTGTAACGGGGCGTGGGGCTGCGCGCGCACAACCTCGGAGAAAATTTTCTC
>JANXSH010000474.1 GCA_025356615.1 Planctomycetia bacterium
GGATCGTCTTGCGATACATGGGGTACATCTGCTTCCAGTCCTGGCCGGGCCGGATGTACGGCGTGTGGACGAGGACGTACAGCGCCTCGCCGCCCGGCGGGGCGACGCCCGGATCGTTGCGCGACGGCGCGGCGAGGTAGCACGACGGGTCCGGCGCGGGCAACCCCTTGCGATAGATGAACTCGAACTCTTCGTGCGGGTCGGCGGAGAAGACGAAATTGTGATGCGCCAGGTGTTCGTAAGCGCGATCGAGGCCGAGATAGAGGACGACGCCGGAGCAGGCCGGCTCGTAAGTGCGGCGCTTCTCGAATCGAGTCGCCGGACGGCCCGACAGTAGTTCGCGGTGCGTCCGGACGCTGTCGGCGTTGGAGACGACGGCGGCGCACTCGACCTGCTCGCCCGTGTCGAGTTCGACGCCTGTGACGACGCCGCCAGCATGGGCGATGCGCCGGACGCCGACTCCGGTCCGGTACTCGACGCCCAGCTCGCGGCCCAGCTTCACGAGCGCCTTCGGGACCGCCGCCGTTCCGCCTACGGGATACCAGATGCCCTCCTGCGTCTGCATGTGGGCGATGCCGCACAGCACCGCCGGCGACGCATCGGGGGCGCTGCCGACGTACTGCGTGAAGTGGTCGATCATCTGCGCGAGGCGCGGCTCGGGGACGTAGGCGCGGACCGACTCGGCGACCGTCTTGCCCATGCGCATGCGCATCACGTCGCCCAGGAGGGCTGGCTTGAACATCGACTTCAGGTCGAACATATCCCAGAGCGAGCCGATCGACTTCCAGAAGAAGAAGCGCTCGGAAATCTCGTGCAACACCTTCGACCAGGCGAGGAAGTCGCCGTAACCCTTGCTCGATCCGGGCGAGAACGCCTCCAGGTTGCGCTTCATCGCGGCGAGTTGTTCGACGAGGTCGATCGAGGTGCCGTCGGCGAAGAACGAACGCCATTGCGGGTCGCACGGCAACAGCGTCATCGCGTCCTCGAGCCGCTGCCCGGCCTCGCCGAAGATACGCCGCAGTACCGACGGGATGGTGAGGATCGTCGGCCCCATGTCGAAGCGAAAGCCCGCCTCTTCCAACACCGCCGCCTTGCCGCCGAGCCAGGGGTTCTTCTCGAACAGCGTGACGGAGTAGCCGCGCGCCGCGAGGACGCACGCCGCCGAGAGGCCGCCGAGGCCACCGCCGATCACGCCGATACGTCCCGTTCGCGCCATACCTTGCCCTCGAACAAGAATTAGCCACAGATGGACACAGATAAGACCAAATCATGAATTCAGAGTTTCATTTATCTGTGTTCATCTGTGTTCAGTTGTGGCTAATTCGCCTTCAAATTAACAGGGGACAGGGCGTTGACACCCCCGCTCGCCCATCACAACGGTCGTGTCGCCCCAAGGTACGATACAGTGTTCGTGGGGCATCTCCCAGTCCTGGAGCAGCAGCCGCGACGTGATGCGGGCCGACTCGTAGATCACCGGCAGGCCGCTGCCGGGGTGCGTGCCGCCGCCGACGAGGTAGACGCCGCCGAGTTCGTCGAAGCGGTTGCGCGGCCGGAGGTGCAGCATTTGCTTCAAGCTGTGGGCGAGGTTGAACGTCGCGCCTTTGTGGATCTGGTAGTGTTGATCCCAGTCGGCGGGGGTGACGATCTGTTCCCAACGGATGCGGCGCTCGATGTCGTGGAGGCCGAGTTTCTTCATCTGCTCGAGGGCGACCTTGCGATACCTCGGCGTCTCGGCCTTCCAGTCCACGTTATCGGTCTGGTGCGTCACGGGAACGAGGACGTAAAGCGTGCTGTGGCCCGGCGGCGCGAGGGACGGATCGGTGACGCAGGCGTTCTGAACGTAGACCGACGGGTCGGCGGAGAGGACGTGCCGCGTCTCGATGTCGGCGAGGTTGGTTTCGTAGTCCTTCGACATGTAGATCGTGTGGTGCGCCAGATCCTCATTCACGCCCTCGACGCCGAGGTAGAGCATGAACGTGGAGCAGGAGAATTTCTTCTTGGCGATCTTGCGATCGGTCCAGCGTTGGCGCAGGTGGTCCGGCACGAGGCGCGTCATGGCGCGGGCGAAGTCGGCGTTGATGACCAGGGCGTCGGAGCGGTACGCCCCCTTGTTCGTGCGGACGCCTACAACCTTCTTGCCCTTGAAGTCCAGGCCGGTCACGTCCTCGCCGAGGGAAATTTCGACGCCGAGCGACTCGGCGACGCGCGTCATGACCCGGCTGACCTCGCCGCAGCCCCCGATGGGGTGCCAGACGCCGTGTTCGTACTCGAGGAACGACAGGATCGAGAACAGGCTGGGGCAGTTGAACGGCGACATGCCGAGGTACTTCGACTGGAAGGCGAACGCGAGCCGGAGGCGCGGGTCGCTGAAGTAGCGCGCGAGTTCGCGCTCCAGCGAGAGCCAGGGGCGGACGAGCGGCAGCATCTTGAGCATTTCGACGGACAGGAGGTCGCGCAGGCCGTGGAAGGGCCGCTCGAGGATACTGCGGAAGCGGTCGAGCTTGTGGCGGTTGTCGTCGAGGAAGCGGCGGAAGTGCGTCGCGTCCTGCGGGTTGAGCCGGGCGATCTGTTCGACCATGCGCGGCACGTCGGGCGTGCATTGGAGTTCGCCGCCGCCGCCGAAGACGAGGTGATACTGCGGGTCGAGGCGGACCATCGGGACTTCGCGGTGCAGGTCACACCCGACGGAGGCGAAGATTTCCTCGAGGACGCGCGGGTAGAGGAAGAACGTCGGGCCGAGGTCGAAGCGGAAGCCGCCGCCCTCGAGGCTGGACGTTCGCCCGCCGACGTGCGGCATGCGTTCGATGACGCGCACCGATAGCCCGGCCTTGGCCAACAGCATGGCCGACGCAAGCCCTCCCGGCCCCGCCCCGACGATCACTACTTGCTTCGGCATCCCGGCCCCCCCATGCGATTGACGTTCGTGTCACTTGTAGTACGAAGCGGAGGGGGATGTCCAGCGGAGAATAACGGGAATGCGGCAACGCGGTACGCCGGACTCCCTACCGCGACATGCCGAGAAGGTGCGGGAGGACGAGATCCGAGTCCGCCTTCATCGTGACGACGACCTCGTTGCCCTCGGCGCTGAGTTTCAGGGCGTCTAGGAGTTTGCTGTATCGCTTCGCTTGCTCGGTCTTGGCGCTAGGAAAGATTTTTCCCACCCCTATCTCCACCGCGAGTAGAGTTTGGGCCCCCCTGATCCACCCCGCCGTGATGCCGCGAATCTTCTCCGCCTTCTCGTCACTGTCTGCACGCGCGCGGGCATTCAGCTCGGTCTGTTCCTTGATGTTCAATGTGCCCGAGAGGAGTTCCATGTCGTTCAGTTTATTGAGATCGAAGCCGCCCTTGCTGCCCTCGAGGCGGCCCGCTTCACGATTGTAGCCGAAGACGACGTGGTCATCCTTCCGGCACATCTCGATGACCGGGGCGAGATTGCCTTTCGCGATCGGCGTGGCGATCAGGCCGAGAGCCTGGCGAACCCCTTCTTCCTTGCCCACGACGAAGACAGTCGGACTGACCGGGGCGAAGGCGATCGGTTGATTCTGGGAATCCATCCCGACGACGTAGGGGCTATCGAGGTGCGACTTCGTTTGGGGGTTGCGGACCCTGCTGGTGAGCGCTTTGGGATCGTAAGGCTTCTTCGTCTTGATGATCGTCCATCCTTCCTCCTTACTCACGTCTGTGATGACCCTTGTAACGCGGTCGATCTCCTCCGGTTTCAGGCCGCTCTCGGTTTCGAGCCGCTTGACGAGGTCGGGCTTAGCGGGATTGTCACGGCGGTAGTTCTCGACGGCCTTCTGGATGGCGGCCGTCTGCCAGAGCGTGGCCGCCTTCAGGCACACGACGCCCTGGGCGTTCGCCGGGACCAGCGAAAGGTCATCGATGTCGGCCTTGGCAAAGCCATCGCCTGGGCCGTCCTTCTTCATGAGCATCACCGCGACGATGATCCCGCCGACGAGCAGTAGCAACCCCACCCCGAGGCCGACGAACAGGCCGACGGAGGACTTCTTCGCGGGCCGCGAATGGCGCGTCTCCTTGTCGGGAATGGTCACGGACGCCTGACACTTCGGGCAGAGCGTCGAACGCCCGGCATACGAGATCCGTGCCTTCATGGCGTTGCCGCACTTCGGGCAGTCGAACACGATGCGAGGATCGTCCTCTTCAGGCTCGACCTCCGCCAGAACCGGACGCGGGGCTGGCTTGCCGCCGCGATCGTCCGGCACCTTGACACCGTTGCTGCACGCAGGGCACTTGACGATCGTCCCCCGTTGCGTGGTTTCGACGTTGAACTTCTCGCCGCATTCGCAGGACATTTGCAGGGCCACAGGCGTAGTCTCCGAGGAACAGGATCCGAGTGGGTCATATCCGGTCCCCCTCGCCCCTGTACTCAGGGGAGAGGGGTTAGGGGTGAGGGTTCTTCAGCAGTGCTGGCCTGACCCCCTCACCCCCGACCCCTCTCCCCTGAGTACAGGGGCGAGGGGAGGAAGAGCGAAGCCGAGATCACAACGGTGCCGGCAGGTCGCGCCGATTGAGCGTTCGTAGCGCCATGCCGTAGCCGATCATCCCGACGCCGTAGAGGACCAATGGCATCGGGACGCGGATCAGGGGGGAGCCGCCGTTCCACTCACTCAGCGTAACACACCAGTCGCTAAAGAGTATGACTTGTTGCGGCTGATAGTAATAGAAGACCGTCAAAGGGCGCATCCACCCGACAGGCTCCCACATCTGGCCCAGGACGTTGACCAAGAACTGGATCAGCACGACGAAGACGGCGATCCCCAGCACGCGCCAGCGGGACCGCCCCGCCGACGACAGCCACATCGTCATACCGCAGATGGCGAAGACCAACCCGCCGACCAGCACCAGCGCGGGGGCGAACTGGGCGGGATCGATCCGCAGTCGCTCCTCGAGTTTCTTCTGCTGGGCGGCGGAGGACGTTCCCCCCCCGCCCCGCCGCATCGGGTCGTCGAAGCGCAGTTTGATCGGGCCGAGTTCCAGGATGTACCCGCGCAACGGGGACTCGAGTTTCAGGGCCGGCTTCTCGATCTCGATCGGCGTGACGGCCCACGCGCCGACCCAGTTGCCGGCCCACAGGCTCAGGCACAGGACCGGGATGGTGAGCAGGTCTACGAGGAAGTGAGCGAGGATGAGCCGCCATCGCGCGACGGGTTGCGCGAGGAGCAGCTCCATCGTGCCGCGGTCGATTTCGCCCGCGACAGCCCCGGCGGCCCTGCCCACGCCCCAGATGCAGAAGATCGTCACCATGAGCGGGTGGACGTAGCCGATCGACAGCATGTCCATCGCGCTATCGAGGGAGACGCGCTCGCCGCCGATGACGGTGCGCAGGAACTTGCCCGGCCCCTCGAAGACGACCTCCTCGATGTCCTTGTTCGACAGCCCGCCGAGGTTCGCCAGCGCGGTGAAGAACGGCGCGAGCTTGCCCAGGACGCGCGCCGTGATCCGCGCCCAGAGGAACTGGAACAGGCCCAAGAGCAGGGCGACGGCGACGAGCGCCAGACGGAGATCCCGCAATAGTTTCGAGACGAGCGTCCGCGTCATTCGGGGTTCCCGTGGTAGCGGTAGTAGACGGCGCTGAGGCCGAGAGGCTCCATGCGCAACTCGACGACGGGCAGTTCGGCGAGCCAGCCGAGGAGTTGCGGCACCGGCCCGGTGTATTCCAGTGTGAGCAAGTCGCCGTGGCGGCGACGTTCGTGCAGGCCCGGCAGCGCGGGCGGATCGACGATCGCGCCGGCAAAGCGGACGTGGACGAGGCGTCCCGCCTGGAGTTGCGACAGGATTTGCTCATGGACGAGCGCCCCACGCCGCAGGATCAGGACGCGATCGCACACGCGCTGGACCTCCTCCATTACATGCGACGAGAAGAGTACCGTCTGGCCGCGATTTTTTGCTTCCATCACCTGATCGAGCAATTGGTCGCGCATGGTCGGGTCGAGCGCGTTGGTCGGCTCGTCCATGATGACGAGTTTCGCGTGCGGCGTGAGGACTTGTAAAAGGGCGACCTTGCGCTTCATGCCGCTCGACAGGTTCGCGATGGGCCGCTCGAGGTCGATGTCGAATTGCTTCGCCAGCGTGTCGATTTCGCCCGTGATCGGCTGGCCGCGCAGGTGGGAAAGGAAGTGAATCAACTGCCGACCGTTCATGTTCTCATAGAGGCGCAACTCCCCCGGCAGGTATGCTACGAGCCGACGCGCCGCAACGCTATCGCTCCAGCAATCGTGCCCCCCCAGGAACGCCTTACCCGAAGTCGGGCGAAGGAATCCCAGGATGAGCCGCAGCGCCGTCGTCTTCCCCGACCCATTCGGCCCGAGCAACCCGACGACCTCGCCCGGCGCGATCGAGAACGTCAGTTCGTCGAGCGCCGTGAAGGAGCCGTAGCGTTTCGTGAGTTTTTCGGTTCTAAGGAGCATAGGATCAGTTATAGGAATTGGCGAGCGGGGCGTGTCAACGCCCTGGATGGAGACTCTCGGGACACTCCCCTACAATATCACCGTAGAGGAT
>JANXSH010000518.1 GCA_025356615.1 Planctomycetia bacterium
CCCTCGCCCCTGTACTCAGGGGCATTGGTATCTACCCGAGAGGAAAGGTGAAGCCGGTGTGAGGCCGACCCCACCCCCCAGCCCCCTCCCCTAAAAGGGAGGGGGAGCAAGACCGGCCCGTGGGAGACTTCACGCCAAAAGACATGCCTCCGGCTCCCCCTCCCTTTTAGGGGAGGGGGCTGGGGGGTGGGGTCGGCCTCACACCGGCTTCACCTTTCCTCTCGGGTAGATACCAATGAATCAGGGTAGAGGCGGTGAGGGGTAGAAGCTTACACGGTCCATAAGTTCGCCCTGATTTATGTGGAAAGGCACCCCCTCACCCCCGACCCCTCTCCCCCTGAGTACAGGGGGAGAGGGGAGGAATCCGCGATCGGGAAACGACATCCACTCGTCGGCTAGAACGGTAACTCCCGCTCGGGCCGCCTCTCCGGGTCGAACGCCCCCGGCCTGAGCCGATACAGTTGTGCCGGTCGGTGCGCGCCTTCCTGACGCTTGCCCGCCGCCTCCTCGACGAGGCCCATCTCCTGCACCTTGCGGCGGAGGTTGCGCCGATCGACCGTCCGCCCCAGGATCGCCTCGGTGAGCGATTGCAACTCGCTGAGCGTGAACGTCTTCGGCAACAACTCGAAGCAGACGGGTGCCTCGCCGATCCGCCGTCGCAAATGGGACAGGGCCAAAGTCAACAGCGCCGCGTGGTCGAACGCCAGCCTCGGCAGCGCGTCCACGTCGGTCCAGCACGCCCGGCGCGCGTCGCCCCCCGCGCGCAACGCCGACGCATCACCGGGCACCAGACCCGCCCAGACGACCGTCACCGTGTGCCCGCGCGGATCCCGGCTCGGCGTGCCGACCGCCACCACTTGCTCCAGGTAGGCGTCGCCCAGTCCCGTCTCCTCGGCCAGCTCCCGCCGGGCCGCGTCGGCGAGATCCTCGTCCTCGCGCACGAAGCCACCCGGCAGCGCCCAGGCTCCCGCGAACGGCTCCGCATCGCGCTCGATCAATAGCACCTGGAGCCGGAGCTGGTTCAGCAACCCCTCGACCGTGAACAGTGCGATGTCCACTGTGACCGCAGGCCGGGGCCAGGTGTAATAATATTTTCCCCTCGACGTATCTTTGATTGACATGACGGATCTCCTCTTCATTTTCAAGATAGTGTTGACTTGACGCAAAGTCAATCCTAGGATAGAAACGAAATACACCGAGGGGGGTCTGTGGGATGCCCGGAGACGGGCGGGAGGCTACGATGTTTGGCATCAGCTACTACAAGGCCGCGCCGACGACGTATGTGATGCAGTTCGCGGGCGGCAAGATCAAGCAGGAGGGGACGGGCCTGTCGTTCTTCTACTTCGTGCCGTCCACGACGCTGGTCGCGGTGCCGACCGGCTCGACGGACGTGCCGTTCATCTTCAACGAGACGACGTTCGACTTCCAGGCGATCAGCCTGCAAGGCCATCTGACGTTCCGCATCAAGGACGCGAAGAAGCTCTCGAATGTCCTCGACTACAGTATCGCGCCGTCGGGCGAGTACGCCTCGGACGACCCGGACAAGCTCGGCCTGCGGATCACGCACGCGGCCCAGAACGCCGTCCGGGCCGAGGTGCAGTCGAAGCCTTTGCGGGCGGTCTTGTTGGAGGCCGACGGCATCGGCAGGCGTGTGACGGCGGCGCTGGGCGATTCGCCGACGCTGGCCGCGCTTGGGGTCGAGTTGCTCGGCTTCACGGTCCTGGCGCTCAAGCCGATGCCCGAGACGGCCAAGGCGCTCGAGGCGGAGGCGCGGGAACGCCTCCTGAACGAGGCCGACGACGCGATCTACAACCGCCGCAATAATGCGGTCGAGCAGGAGCGGAAGATCCGCGAGAACGAGCTGAACACCGAGGTGGCCGTTCAGACGAAGCAGCGCGAGATCGAGGAGACGAAGCTCGCGGGCCAGATCGCCCTGGAAGACTCGCGCCGCCAGCTCGTCACCAGCGAGGCGGAGAACACCCGGACGCGGGCCGACGCCCAGGCCTACTCGGTCAAGGCGACCCTCGAGCCGCTGCTGGCCCTCGACCCCAAGTCGCTCCAGGTTCTCGCGGCACGCGGCCTCGAGCCGCGGCTCCTGGTCGCGATGGCCTTCCAGGAGATCGCCGCCAACGCCGCCAAGGTCGGCAACCTGAACATCTCGCCGGAGTTGCTCGATTCGCTGATGAAGCGCGATGGGAAGAGGTAACGCATCCCAAGCCCACCCGTTGCAACGGGTGGCGCTCTCGCCCAACCCTAACGAGGAGTCCAAATCATGACGCGCTTAGAAAAAATCGTCGTCGTCACGCGGAAGACCCGGCTCGAGGAGTTGATCGAGCGGTTCAACACGCGGTCGCAGGCGAAGTTCTACATCGAACACATGGGGATCGACTTCTCCGACTACGAGCAGGAACACGAGGTGTTCACCACCGCCGCCCGCGACCTACTCCGCGAGTTGGACCACTTGGGCCGGCGCGTCCAGCGCATCGACTGGACGTTCCTGCCGAATTTCCAGTTCGACTCCAACGACGCGGTCGTCGTCTTGGGCCGCGATGGCTTGGTCTCGAACACGGCGAAGTATCTCGACGGCCAACTCGTCGTCGGCGTCAACCCCGACCCGTCGCGCATCGACGGCCTGCTGGTGCCGTTTTCGCCACTCGACGCCCCGACCGCCGTGCAGCAGGTCATCGAGCGAAGCGCGACCTTCAGCGAGATCACGATGGCCGAGGTCCGCCTCAACGACGGCCAGACACTGCTGGCGTTCAACGACTTCTACATCGGCCAACGGACGCACATCTCCTCGCGCTACCGCCTCACCTGGCACGGCAGGAGCGAGAAGCAGTCGTCGAGCGGCGTCCTTGTCTCGACGGGGGTCGGCTCGACGGGCTGGTTCAGCTCGACCCAGAACATGGCGCGGGCCGTCTCGGGATTGCTCCTCGGCGACGAGGCACCGCCGATGCGGACGTTGAAGCTCGACTGGAGCGACCCCCGGCTGGCGTTCGTCGTGCGTGAGCCGTTCCGTAGTCGGGCGTCGGACGTGGAGCTGACGGCGGGCCTGGTGGAGGCGGGCGACGAGTTGCGCGTCGAGTCGCAGATGCCGGACGGCGGCGTGATCTTCTCCGACGGCGTCGAGGCCGACGCGATCGCGTTCAACGCCGGGTCGCTGGCGACAATCAGGGCGGCGGAACACAAGGCGCGACTCGTGTCGCGGAAGCATGGCGCGAGGAAGACGAAGTAGAACGGCATCGGCGGTCTCGGACCGGGAGTCCGGTGGCACTCGGCAGACGACGTAAGACCTTTCGAGACGGCGAGATGCGAGCGATTGTACTGAGAGTGGGAGATTCGCGCACTAAACTGGGATATGACCCCCTTCCGCGAGATTGCTGCCTCCACAGCTGATACGACAGGTGAAGGAGTTCTTCAGTGGCAATGCCGGCGGATCAACTTCCGGTGTGCGAAGGGAAGACCCCGGATGGCCAGGGCAAATGCCAGTTCTACGTTGATCGATTCGTGTTGGACACAATCGCTGACGATGGCCCCGCCTGGAAGTTGGAAGACGCGAGATTCATCGCGGAGGCCGTCAGCGACCCGGACGCGATCTTCGAGGGACTCGAGCGGCTCGAAATGGAAGAGGCAGTCGCCTATTCGGTCCGGCCCACTCGAGACCCCGACGAAGAGGGGGAACCGGCCCTCCCGAGGTACGGCCAGGCATTCGTCGCCTATGTGAGACAAGGAGTCGGGGGCTACGTCGTCTTCGATTGGGAATGGCGGGAAGAGGACGACGAGCCGGGACACCCAACCGGATGGGAAGGCGACTTTACGAGGCGGACATGGAACAAGACTTGAAACAGTACCTGGCCGACCACCCCAGCAAGGGCTTTCGCGCCGTCCCGCACTATTTCCCGGCGGGGGACTACGTCACGTTCTACGTCAAGGACGAACGCTGCTTCGCCGAGCGGGTGGACGACTTGCTCACCGTCTTCCTCTCGAGCGAGACGGGCGAGATGGTGGGATGCAAGATCAAAGGCATTAAACACTTACTGGCGGCACTGGGCGTATTCGGGGTCGTCGTCTCCAGCGCCGACCTCGCCCTGGAACTCTTCTGCGTGATGGGCAAATCGAGCGCGAAGGACCGAGACCAGCGTCGGCGGTACGACGAGGCAATTCCGCTCGTGAAAGGCGCAGTCATCGGGTCCGGCGGAATCGTCCCGGCGTCTACCTGAAAGTGTGAATTCGAGGACGTTGGCCGGTGGCCCTCCCATTGCTAACCTGACCCCAAGGAGGTCGGCATGCGAATCCTGGAGGTCGGAAATCGCGCGAACGTCTCGAAGGTCGCCTACGGGCGCGAGGGTCGGCAACTGATCGCGGCGGTAGGTGATCGCTTCGTCAGTTGGAGCCTGGAGACGTTCGAGCGGGAGCGAGTCATCCCGCGCGTCTCGCTCATGCCGCTTGACTGCTTGTTCGTCCCCGGCGGTAGAGCCTTTTTGGAGGCGAACGGCTACTGGAAGGCCGAGGACGAACTACCCGGTGCGGAGAAACTGAGTGCGGGACACCTGCAACAAATGGGCAATCTCAACTCGCTGACTGGGTTCCTCTGCTTTGCGCCGGATGGTGATTCGGTCCTCCGCGTGTCTTACGCACAGCCGTGGCAGTCCCCCCTTCGTTTTGCACTCTGGGACTTCGGTGGATTATGCGTTCGCACCTATCCACATGCGGGTTCGATGTATTCGCGTTGGGCAACTTTCTCCCCCGATGGCTCGCTCCTTGCTATCGGGGGGATGAGTGCGTTAGTCAAGGTCTGGGATGCGATCTCTCGGGAACAGATCGCCGAGTTGGAACACACCGACTCGGTTTTCGGAACGACCTTCTCACCCGACGGACGACGACTAGCGACCTCTGCAGGGCGAACGGTGCGCATCTGGAGCGTGCCCGAGGGAAAATGCCTCCACAAGTTCAAAGCGTTCCGCGCCTACACCGAGTGCCGAGCGTTCTCCCCCGATGGGACGATGCTCCTCGCCGGGTCTCGCGAGGGGCGAGTCCGCATCTGGGAGGTGGAGTCGGGCCGCGAGCTGTGCGACCACGACTGGCAACGGGGCGGCGTATCGGATGTCGCGTTCTCGCCGGACGGTCTGACGGCGGCGGCCGCGTGCAGCAAGCAAGCGGTCGTCGTGTGGGATGTGGACTTCTGAAGTGGCCGAAGTAGAATGAGGGTATCGGTTTACCCGCCCGCCTCTGGAGCCGCCGACGTGTCATCCCGACTGTCCTCCGCCTGGCTCGTCTTCCTCGCCTCCGGCGGCGTCCTCGCCGGGCTTATCGCGATGCTCGCCTTCGATCCTGCGCGCTGGTCGCGTCGGGCTTCGGCGACCTCGCTCGTCGTCTATTGCGCTGCGGGCCTCAAGCCGGCGGTCGAGGCGGTGGCGCGGGAGTACGAAGAAACCTACGGCATCGAGGTACAGTTGCAGTACGGCGGGAGCAATACGCTGCTGGCGTCGCTCCAGGTCAGTGACCGGGCCGACCTCTTCATCCCCGCCGAGGAGGACTACATCGTCACGGCACAGAACAAGGGGTTGATCGACGAGGTGATGCCGCTCGCGCGCATGAAGCCCGTCCTCGCGGTCAAGAAGGGCAACCCCGAGGGCGTGCGCTCGATCGACGACATCATCGGGCGCAAGCTCCGCGTCGCCCAGGCCAACCCCGAGGCCGCCGCCGTGGGCCGACTCGTCGCCGAAGTGCTGACGCGCTCCGGGCAGTGGAAGCCGCTATCGCCGTGCGTCGTCGTCACCAAGCCGACGGTCACCGACGTGGCGGGCGACATCGTCGTCGGCAGCGTCGATGCCGGGTTCGTGTGGGATGTGACGGTGAAGCAGATTCCAGGGTTGGAGGTCATCCCCGAGCCGGCCCTTGCCAAGGCGTCGGCCCTGGTGTCGGCGTGCGTCGTCCGGTCGAGCAAACAGCCGACTGCGGCGCTGCACTTCGCGCGCTACCTCGCGGCCAGAGACAAAGGTCTGAAGGCGTTCGCGGACAACGGGTTCACCGTCCTCGACGGCGACAGGTGGGCGGAGACGCCGCAACTCCGCCTCCTCGCCGGGGCGATGCTCCGGCCCGCGATCGAGCAGACCCTCGCGGAGTTCCAACAGCGCGAGGGGGTCGAGATTTCGACCAAGTACGACGGCTGCGGGTCGCTCGTCGCGCAGATGAAGATCGGCACCGCCCCCGACGCTTTCTTCGCCTGCGACAAGGAGTTCATGGGCATGGTTTCCCCGCTCTTCGGCACGCCGTCGGTGGTGTCGTCGAACCAGCTCGTTTTACTCGTCCACAAGGGCAACCCGCACCAGATTCGCCGCCTCCGCGACCTCGGAAAGCCGGGCCTGCGCGTCGGCATCGGCCACGAGAAGCAGTGCGCGATGGGCGCGCTGACTCAGGTCACGTTGCGCGAGGACGGCACCCGCGACCTGGTCATGAAGAACGTCGCCGTCCAGTCGCCGACGGGCGACATGCTCGTCAACCAGATGCTGACCGGCTCGCTCGACGCCTGTGTCGCCTACATCAGTAACGCCGCCGGGAACAAGGACCGGCTCGAGGCGATCCCGATCGCCATCCCGTGTGCGTTCGCCGACCAGCCCTACGCCGTCGGCAAGGATTCGGACAACAAGCACCTCATGAATCGCCTCCTGCTCGCCCTCCTCGCCGCCGAGTCGCGCGAGCGCTTTACCCAGTTCGGCTTCACCTGGAAGGCGACGCCGGGGAGCCGGAAGCGATGACCTCGCCCGTTCTCGTCGCGGATCGCCCCGCGCCTCCCGATTGGCCCTTCTACCTCGGCCTCGGCGTCCTGGGCGGCGCGTATGTGGTACTGCTCGTCGGCATGTTGGTCGCCGATATCGCCTTCACGTCCCCCGGCGACCTGGTGCGAGCGCTGGCGAGCAAGGAGATTCGCTATGCGATCCGTCTGAGCCTGATCTCGTGTTCGATCACGGCCATCCTCTCCGTGTGGGTCGCGGTGCCGTTGGGCTACCTCCTGTCGCGGTTCGAGTTCCGGGGCAAGACGCTGCTCGACGCGCTGCTCGACATGCCGATCGTCCTGCCGCCGCTGGTCATCGGGTTGAGCTTGCTCATTCTCTTCCAATCGCCGCCGGGCAAGTTCGTCGATCGGGTCTTCCCGACGACGTATGCGATCCCGAGCGTCATCCTCGCCCAGTTCGCGGTCGCCGCCGCCTTCGCCGTGCGGACGATGCGGACGACGTTCGACCAGATCACGCCCCGCCGCGAGCTGGTGGCGCTGACCCTCGGCGCGAGCCGGGCACAAGCGTTCTGGTGGGTCGTGCTGCCCGAGGCGCGGCGAGGGGTCGTCACCGCTTTGACCTTGAGTTGGGCGCGCGCCCTGGGCGAGTTCGGCCCCGTGCTGGTCTTCTCCGGCGCGACGCGCCTACGCACGGAGGTGTTGCCGACGACGGTCTTCCTCGAGTTGTCCGTCGGCAACCTCTACGGGGCGGTCGCGGTGTCGCTGCTCATGGTCGGCGCGGCGCTCGTGGTACTGGTGGTGGTGCGACTCTTCGGCTCGAGCCGGGCGGGGGTGTGAGATGCGCGTCACCGATGTAGACAAGACCTTCCGATGTTTCCTAGCTTCGAGGGGTGGGGTCTAACCAGCGTCAGACCTCATCTCAGCATGGCACGAGGTGCGATCCCATGATCCACCTCGATAACCTTGGCGTGCGTTCCGGCGACTTCACCCTGGAGGGCGTCTCACTCCGCGTCCCCACGGGTGCCTACGCCGTACTCATGGGCAAGACCGGCTGCGGCAAGACGACGTTGCTCGAGGCGGTGTGCGGCCTGCGGTCGGTACATGCGGGGCGGGTCGTCCTGTGCGACCGGGATGTTACCCGGTTGCGGCCCGCCGATCGGGGCTTGGGTTATGTGCCGCAAGACCTCGTGCTATTTCCGACTCTCACGGTGCGCGATAACATGGGATTTGCATTGCACGCGCGCCACTGGGCAGCGCCCGACCTCGCGGCGAGGATTAAGGAGATGGCCGAGATGCTCGGAGTCACGCACTTGCTCGGACGGTATCCTCGAGGTCTCAGCGGCGGAGAGTCGCAGCGCGTCGCGCTCGGGCGGGCGCTGGCGTTCCGTCCGCGCGTGCTGCTCCTCGACGAGCCGCTCAGCGCGCTCGACGAGGACACCCGTGCCGAGATGGTCGATCTGCTCCGAAGCGTCCAACGGCACACGGGCGTGACCGTGCTGCACATCACGCACAGCCGGGCCGAGGCGACTCGGCTCGCGGATCGGCTGTTCGTCTTCGACCGAGGGGGAGTGAGGGAGGAGGCCCCGCCGTGATCGTGCAGGTTCGCTATCTGGCCCAGCTGCGCCACGCGGCGGGGCGAACGGGCGAGGCGGTCGAGATCGGCGAGGGCGGCACCGTCGCGGACCTCGTGGCCCACCTCGCCGAGGCCCGACCCGCGTTGCGGAACGTCTTACACTCGCCGACCTTGCTGGTCTTCGTTCGGGACGAACAGGCTCAGACGGGGTACATCCTCCGGCCCGGCGACGAAATAATTCTGATGACCCCGATCGCGGGGGGCGGTCGAACGATAGACTTGCGATTAGGTGGATAGTTCCCGCACCTTCACTGGAGACGAAAGGACATGACTCGCCGTGAATTCGCTCGATTGCTCCGCAAGGTACACCGCGCGCAGCTTGGCGAAATCTTACCATTACCCGAAGAGCCTGACGAGTTGATCGAAGAGGCGGAGGGGGAACTCGGCTTCGCGCTGCCCGAGGCGGCCCGGTACGTGTTCACGCTGGCCGGCCCGGACTTCGTGGACCTGCCGTTCGGGGTCGCCGAGTACCTCGGGCGGTGCCGGCGGGCCGCGACCCGGCCCTCGAAAGATACCGGGTGGCGGGACAAGATGCTCCCGATCAAGGATCTCGGCTCGGACTGCTGGGTGTGCCTCGATTGCAAGCCGAAGAACGGCCCGGTCTACCTCTTCCGCGAGGACGAGGGGGAGACGACCTGGCCCGACAAGTTCGAGCAGATCGCCCCCACGCTCATCGAATATCTGCGTGCCTTCCTCGACGCCGAGGGCGTGTTCCCCGGTGCCCCCGAGGAAGAGTCGCCGGCGGAAGAGTCGCCTGCGGAGTGAACCCTTGCCGATGGAAAAGCACTCATGCTTCCCCTCTCCGACGACGAACGTGCCGCCTACGAATGGCAACTGTGGGTGCCCGGCTTCGGCGAGGAGGGCCAGCGACGGCTCAAGGCGTCGAGCGTGTTGGTGTCGCGCTGCGGCGGGGTCGGCGGCGCGGTGGCGCAAATGCTCGCCGTCGCCGGGGTCGGCAGGCTCGTCCTGGCACACGCGGGCAACATCCGGCCCAACGACCTCAACCGGCAAGTGCTGATGACGCACGCGGGCATCGGGACGCCACGCATGGACATCGCCCCGGTGCGACTGCGCGACCTGAACCCGCGCCTCGTCGTCGAGGCGGTGGCCGAGAACGTCACCGACGACAACGCCGCGTACCTGGTCGCGGGCGTGGATCTGGTCGTGAGCTGCGCGCCGCTGTTCGAGGAGCGCCTGGCGATGAACCGCGCCGCCGTTCGCCTGAACAAGCCGCTGATCGACTGCGCGATGTACGAAATGGAGGTGCAATTGATGGCCGTCCGCCCCGGCGAGACCGCGTGCCTGGAGTGCCTCTATCCTGAGACGCCGCCGGGTTGGCGGCGCGAGTTCCCAGTGTTCGGCGCGGTGGCCGGGGCGGTCGGGAGCATGGGAGCGATGGAGGCGATCAAGACGCTCGCGGGCATCGGCGAGCCGCTCGCGGGGCGGATGCTGATCGGCGACCTCGGGACGATGGAGTTCCGCCGCGTCGCGGTGCGTCGGCGCGCGGGGTGTGCGGCGTGCGGGGGGTGAAGGGCGATTCCGCGAATACGTTTAGCCGCAATATCGTTGAACGCCACCGTCGTTCAACGGTATTGTGGCTGAACGGTCCACCTCACGCCCTCGTTCGCACGCTGCTGCCGCTCGCTGGCGTCCGATGCAGCAAGGATCGTGTAAAGCGAATCACGAGCGCCAATCGTCCCACGATCCCCAGCGCGACCAGTACGATTGCCGGCAGGCCCGGCCCGGCGAGGTGCCAGCAGCCGAACCCCAGCGCGACGAGCTGCTCCGGCCAGAGATGACGCGCCGCCGTTCGCGAAAAATTCGCCATCGAAACGACCGCGATGACGAGCAACACCGAGAGCCACTGCACGGAGAAGGCGAACGCCTCTAGCCTTGCCCTGGAATGGGCC